>CANOHR010000199.1 GCA_947565875.1 uncultured Pseudoflavonifractor sp. | reverse complement strand
GAGTTCAGACGTGTGCTCTTCCGATCTCGCCCCCCCCTACCGACCGGCGCTCTTTTTTAAATGCTTCAACACCTCGGCCTTCTTCATCCGGGTGGGCATGGCCTGTCCCATCTCCTTCAGGAAGATCATGGTAAGGTCTTCTCCCTCGTTCTTTTTGTCCAGCCCCACGGCCTTCTCCATGGTTTCCCAGTCACAGTCGATGTAGGTGGGAAGACCAAAGGCTGTCAGCAACGCCGTGAGGGCCTGGACGCCATCGTCATTATCTATAACGCCCAGGTCAAGACCCAGCCGGAGAGCGGCCACCATTCCCGCAGAGACCGCCTGACCATGGGTCCAGGTTTCATAATTTCCCGCCAGTTCGTAGGCGTGGCCGATGGTGTGGCCGAAGTTCAGGATCATCCGGCGACCGGTGTCCCGCTCGTCCTCTTCCACAACAAAGCGTTTTATATCGCAGCAGGTATACAAAACGTGTTCAATATTTGCCATGATTTCGGCCCGGGAGGGGTGGGCACAGAGAAAATCGAAGAAGTCCTTATCGGCAATACAGCCGTACTTGATGACCTCCGCCATACCGTCGGAAAAGGTTTTGTCATCCAGGGTGTTCAGCGTTTCCGGGTCCATCAGGACTGCCTTGGGCTGCCAGAAGGCGCCCACCAGATTCTTTCCGTGTGCAAGGTCGATAGCCACCTTGCCTCCCACCGAGGAATCTACCTGGGCCAAAAGGGTGGTGGGGATCTGGATAAAGTCCACTCCCCGGAGAAGGGTGGCGGCGGCAAAACCCGCCAGGTCGCCTACCACTCCGCCTCCCAAAGCTACCACAGCGTCAGTGCGGGTGAGGCCATAGTGCATGATAGCCTCCCACAGGGCGGCAAGGTGGGTGGCGCATTTGGCCCCTTCTCCGGCGGGGCCCGCAAACAGGCCCGTATCGAAACCGGCGGCCTCCAGGCTGTCCTCCACTCGGGCACTGTAGAGGGGTTCTACGTTGGCGTCGGTAACGATGGCGATTCGCCTGGCCCGGGGACAGACCCTCCGGATCTCCTCCCCCACCCGGTCCAATAGGCCGGACGCGATATGAATGTCGTAGGACCGGGACCCCAGATCCACATGCAGCGTCTTCATAGGCGGGACCACCTTTCTCCTGTAGGGGCGGATAGAATCCGCCCGCTTGTATGCCTTATTGTACCAGAGTTTTCCCCACCAGGTCAACCAACGCTGTGACCTTCCCCATGAGCCGTTCAAAATGCTCGGGGGTCAGGGACTGCTGTCCGTCGCATTTTGCGTGGGGAGGATCGTTGTGGACCTCGATGAGAAGCCCGTCCGCCCCCGCCGCCACGGCGGCCAGAGCCAGGGGCTCCACCATCCAGTACATTCCCGCCGAGTGGGAGGGGTCCACAATGACGGGCAGATGGCTCATCCGCTTAACGGCGGGAATGGCGGAGACGTCCAGCGTGTTTCGGGTATAGGGCTCAAAGGTGCGGATCCCCCGCTCACAGAGGATCACATTTTCGTTGCCCTCACTCATGATATACTCCGCCGACATGATCCACTCCTCATAGCTGTTGGAAAGGCCCCGTTTGAGAAGGACGGGCTTGGAGAGCTTGCCCACCTCCTTCAAAAGGTCGAAGTTCTGCATGTTCCGGGCCCCGATCTGGATGATATCCACTTTGTCTTCAAAAAGCTGGCAATATTTTTCGCTCATCAGTTCCGTAACGATGGGCATACCCGTGGCGGCCTTGGCCTCCAGGAGAAGATCCAGGCCAGGGGTCCCCATGCCCTGGAAGGAATAGGGACTGGTCCTGGGCTTGAAGGCGCCTCCCCGGAGAAGGGCGGCCCCGGAGGCCTGCACATCCTTGGCTACGTCGATGATCTGCTCCTCGCTCTCCACCGAGCAGGGCCCTGCGATGACAGCAAAGCTTCCCCCGCCGATTTTGGCGGAGCCCGCTTTTACCACCGTATCCTCCGGGTGGAATTTCCGGTTGGCCCGCTTGTAGGGCTCCGAGACCCGCATGACCCGCTCAATGTGATCGTTGATGGATATCTTGTCGATATCAACGGCGGTGGTGTCCCCCACCAGCCCCAGGATGGTGCAGTCCACGCCGTGGGTGATCCCCACCTGAAGGCCCTGTAGCTGGAATTGGGCCACCAGCTTGTCGATCTCCCGCTGTTCGGTCCCTGGTCTCATGACTACGACCATAAAAACACACTCCTTTGGAAAAATAAAAAGGTCTCATTGATGATGAACATCAATGAGACCCTGAGTATACGCGGGTTTCCCGGCCAAGGATCCGGCCGGTCTCATTCCGTTCATCCTATTTCTTCACACCAAAATAGCCCATGCCCGTAAATCGGGCATAGGAAACGAAGAAAAAGGATGCGCTTGTGAGGGAACGCTTACCCATAGGGGATACCTCGCTTAAAATGGCTGTCCCTATTATATGCCTATGGAAGAGGAAAGGCAACAAAAATTTTTGGACAGGCAGCCGGAGAGCGGACTTGCCCTTGTGC
>CANOHR010000198.1 GCA_947565875.1 uncultured Pseudoflavonifractor sp. | reverse complement strand
CGGATGAAGACGGAAAACCCGGCCAGGAAGCACTTTTGACCACAGATATGCCGGACGGAGTTAATGGCGTTCATGGTCCGCTCCGAAGCGCCGGGGCTGTCATACTGAACGATCATCATGGTGGCGTCTCCGGAGAAAAAGATGTCCCTCAGGTCCTCCGGGAGCATTTTGGTGGGAAACTGGATCCCGATAAGGTTAGACAGCCACATAACGCTGCTGACCCCCGGCACCTTTTCCACCTCGCTCAGAAGCTGGTTGGAGTATTCCGGGGGCATATCCTCCACGATAAGCATGGTGGTAGCGGCCATCTGGAAGGGCTCCTCCAACAGGGCCTCCCCCCGGACCGAGTCCAGTTCCTCCGGCAGGTAGGAGAGGATGTCATAGTTGACCCGGGTAACGGCGGCGCCCAGAATGCTCGGGATCAGCAACAGTACGGCGACGGTAGCTACCAGCTTCGGTTTTCGGGTCAGGGCATGGGCAATTTTTTCCAGCAATTCGATCACCTTCCGGGAAAAGAAATGGAGCGCTCCCTTCTTTTGGGAACGCCCCTATCTTAGTTTTCCGGCTCCCGGAAGTCAATGGTTTTAAGCCCTTTCTCATAATTCTTCATAATCGGGCCAAGCCGTCCTTCTTCATACTTTTTCATAGATTTTTCCCCTGCGCTGTGATATACTTTCTCATAGAAAGAAGGTGCCCTGTATGAGCGGCAAGATCCTTGTGGTGGACGACGACGCCTCCATCCGAATGCTGGTCTCCGATGTACTTGCCGACCGGGGGTATACCGTGGCGGCGGTCCCCTCCGGGGAGGAGGCGGTCGAGCGCTTGGCGGAGGAACGCTTCGACCTCATTTTGCTGGATATCATGATGAAGGGGATGGACGGCCTGGAGGTATGCCGCCAGGTCCGGGACAAGGTAGAGTGCCCCATTCTTTTTCTCAGCGCCAAGGATTCCGCCCGGGATATCGTGGCAGGGCTCGGGCTGGGCGCCGACGATTACCTTACCAAGCCCTTTGAACTGGAGGTGCTGGCCGCCCGGGTAGAGGCCCATCTCCGCCGCCAGCTTCGCTGCGCCCCCTCCGCCGCCGGACGTGGGACTTTGCGCATCGGGGACATCTGTCTGGACATGGAGAATATGTCGGTGATGCGGGCCGGGGAGCCGGTGGCTCTCTCCACCCGTGAGTTGGAACTTTTGAACTACCTTATGTCCCATGCCGGACAGACCCTGTCCCGAGAGCGGATCTACCGGGACGTGTGGAAAACCGAGTACGGAGATATCAGCACCGTAGCCATCAACATTAAAAATCTGCGCATTAAGCTGGACCCGGAATGGCGGCACATCAAAACCGTCTGGGGCCAGGGCTACCGCTTCGTCTCCCAGAGTGGATTTGCGGAGGGGGAATGAGCATGAAAGAGAAAAAGAAATTTCCCGGCGTGGGCTGGCTGTCCAGCCGTTTGAGCCGAAAGCTGGTGGCCCTCGTGGTGGCCCTGGCTCTGGTAAATTGGGCGGTGATCTCCCTTCACTTTGTAGGCGTTCTAGAGGCCATATATACCGCTGCCGACCCTGAGGTGGCTTCCAAATATGCCGCCTTGTCTCTGTTGCTTTTTAACCTGCTGGTATTGGCAGTGGGGGCTATCCTCCTCTTTTTTCTGGTCATCGCTCCCCTTGTCCGTCTCAGAAAGGCCATGCGGGAATATTATGAATCGGGGAAAGCCCCTCAAAGGACGGTGCGTTCCGACGAGATCGGGCGGCTTCAGAATACCTTTGTGGAACTGACCTCCGTTGCCGAACAGAAGGACCGGGCCCAGCGGCGGCTCATCGCCTCCATCTCCCACGACATCAAGACCCCTCTCACCTCCGTACTGGGCTATTCCGAACGGCTGTGTTCTGCGGAACTGACCCAGGAACGGCAGGAGCAATACATTGGCCTCATCCATGAGAAAGCCCTGCGCCTCAAAGCTGTGGTAGACGAATTCGACGACTACCTGGACGTGGGGCTCCATGATCCCGATCCCATGCCCCTTATGACGGCAGGAGAATTGTGCCGCCGCCTTCGGCAGGAGTACGATGAGGAACTTCGGGACGCGGGAGTCACTTTCCGGGTCCAGTGTTACACCCCCAAAGCCCAAATTATATGCAGCTGGGAGCAGATGCGCCGTATGTTTGGAAATCTCATCTCCAACAGCATCGGACACGCCGGGGCCTCCCGGCTGGAGTTGGTAGTCCAGTGCCGCCAGGAAGAAAACCGGCTGCGCCTCACCTTTCAGGATAATGGCCAAGGGGTGCCCCCGGAGCTTCTGGGGCAGATCTTTGAACCGCTGTATACCTCGGACAAGGGCCGGAAGGTCTCAGGACTGGGACTTTCCATCTGCAAGAGCATCGTCAAAGCCCACGGAGGCAGTATCCATGCGGAAAATGCCCCTACGGGCGGGCTTTTGATCGTGATGTATCTGCCCTGTGTGGGAGAGTAAATTAAAATTTGTAAGGATGTCCCAGCGGGCCGGTTTGGAACCGGCCCCTACGAAGGT
>CANOHR010000197.1 GCA_947565875.1 uncultured Pseudoflavonifractor sp. | reverse complement strand
AAAAGTGAGGAGGGCTGGACCATCGAGCAGACTCTGGAGGCTCCCGCCTGTACCGTGCTGCTGCGGTATTTTCAGACCGGGGATGGACGGCGCTCCTATTTTCTGGACTTTGTCTACAAGATGGAAAACGCCTTTTACGGGGAGGGTGTGATATCCAGCCACGATCTGACCGTCACCAGGGACGACGGCACCGGAGAGCCTGGCTTCCCCGTTCTCTATACCCACCGGGCCCCCGATACCCTGACTCTGAATGAGGATAAGACCCTCCTCACCTACTCCTACAGCGAAAGCCTGGAGGGTGGACCGGATACCGGGACCCTGGAACTTTCCACCGGCTTCTCCGTCCGGTCCAACACCCTGCCCACCATGGAGCCCACCGAACCTCAACCGCCCACCCCCACAGAATTTACCGATGTCCCCGCCGGAAGCTGGTTTGAGAGGGGAATACAGACCTGCGCCGAAAAGGGGATCATGGTGGGTACCGGGGAAGGGACTTTTTCCCCGGAGGCGAAGTTGTCTCAGGCTGAATGTCTGACCCTGGCCTTCCGGCTTTATGACCTGATGCGGGGTCAGGAGCATGTGATCGAAAAGGCTCCGGAGGCTGAGGGCAAAATGACCCTCACCCTGGCTGACGGCACCATATTCAAAGGCTACGGCGTGGGCACAGACGGAGAAGCTGCCGTCTTTCACTGGTGGGTCTCCCATCTCGGTGACCGGGAGGCCGCCTACACTATTGTACCCGGTTGGTCTGGCGAAGATATAAAAGCCGACGCCAAAGCCCAGCAAGCCTGGCTGGCCGCCCACCCGGAGGTCCGGGGTCACGGCGTTCCCGCCACCATGACCCTGAACGGGGTGACCTATCAGGGGACCACCGACTGCTGGATGCCGGTAATGCCCCTTGTGTTTCAATTTAATCCAGAGCCCGAAAAGACGGAGGAAGTCAACTCCATCCTTCACGACGCCGTCTACCGGAAAGCTCCCCCTAACTACTGGTGGCGGGATACCGTTTATACCATTGAAAAGCGGGAGATGGCAGGCATTTTCTCCCCGGCGGAGTTTTCCGATTCCCCCGCCAGCCGAGGCTTCTTTGCCCGGCTCATCGCCGCCGCCTGCGAGGGGCACCTGGAGAAGTTCAATACGGTGGAGGCCATTCCCGATCTCCCACGAGAGAAGGATAACACCTCAGCGGACGCCTACCGGGAGGCCGCATACGCTCTCTATGAAGCGGGCATCCTGACTGGAACAGATCCGGCGGGGACCTTTGCCGCCGATCACACCCTCACCCGGGCCGAGGCTGCCGTCATGGTAGCCCGTGTCCTGGATGAGGCCCAGCGGATCACCACTCCGCCCACGACCGGCAGCGCCTATGATCAGGCGGTGGCCGAGTTGCGCAGCGGAATGGGTCACAGCAATGAGCAGATCTTTGACACCGACCTGTGTACCATTTTCGTCTTCGACCGGGGCGGCTTTATGCGCGCCCCTGCCGGGGCCATCCGGATCATCTACAAGGCAGGCTCCCCCCTGGGGGATGGCTATGTGCTGGACCCGCCCAATGTCCGCAACGACTTTCGTATTACCCCCGCCGATACTATGACTCTTGATGTTGAAAAGCAAAGCTTTACCTACTCCTATTTTTACGAGACCTCCGCCTGGGATTCCTCCATCCAGAGCTATGACACCCGGGTGGAGCCGGGGACCTTCACCTTCACGGTGGACCTTGCCACCGGGGAGGTACATCGGGAGTACCGCCCCGTGGACTACGCCGGGGCCATGGCCCATGTGACCCGTAGGCGGATCGCCACCTCCATCGAGCATAGCGACGACCGGGAGGTGGCGCGGACTCTGGAGGCCCCGGACTGCACCGTGGTCCTCACCAAGGGCCGGTATCTGGACCGATACGACGATTACATCCTCTCCCTGGTCTATAAGCCGGACTCGGCCCTGGGGGAGGGGACCATCAAGCGGCTCCTCCTTCCCTCCACCGTCTACGCCAAGGGCTACTCCTACCATCCCACCGACCGCTCCCCGGATATTCTGGAACTCAGCGGGGACGGGAAAGCTTTGACCTATATCTACCACTTTGACGAGGCCCTGGAATACTTTCACGAGGCGGGGACCTACACCTACACGGTGGACCTTGCCACCGGGGAGCTGAGCGTTGAACACACCGCAGATGGATAAGGGCAACGGACGCACAATGTGCGCCCCTACAAATCCATGGCCCTGCGGACGCAACTTTTTGACGCGCACCCCGCAGAGCCTTTGTATGTCTTGCATTTCTTTTCCCTATCCGTTATAATATATGAGATATTTTTCCATGAAACACCATTTCATAAGGAAAGCGTGATACCATGAAATACGATTTCGGCTCCATCGAGCCCAAATGGCAGAAGGTCTGGAAGGAAAAGAAGTCCTTTGCCGCCCAGGACCACTCGGACAAGCCCAAGTTCTATGGGCTGGTGGAGTTCCCCTACCCCTCGGGCCAGGGGCTCCATGTGGGCCATGCCCGCCCCTATACCGCCATGGACGTGGTGGCCCGGAAGAAGCGGATGGACGGCTATAACGTCCTCT
>CANOHR010000196.1 GCA_947565875.1 uncultured Pseudoflavonifractor sp. | reverse complement strand
CTAAGATCGAATGTAATCCTTCCCAATTTTCCTTATTTTGGTGGTTTTGCCGCTTTTCAAAGGGCATAGAATATAGTATCATTCCCCCAACAAGCGCAAACAATAAAACCAGTCTTCCCCTTTGGCGCTTGCTTTGTCCATGGAGGTAATTTCACTTTATGAATACACGAAAAACCAAAATCATTTGTACCCTGGGTCCCGCCGTGGATAATGAGGAAATGCTTCGTAAGCTGATCCTGGCCGGAATGAACTGCGCCCGCTTCAACTTCTCCCACGGCACCCACGAAAGCCACCTATGCACCTATGAGCGGCTGTGCCGTGTCCGGGACCAGCTGGGCCGCCCTGTGGCCGCCCTTCTGGACACCAAGGGCCCTGAGATCCGCATTCGCTCCTTTCAAAACGGCCCCATTACTCTCTCTGAGGGCCAAACGTTTACTCTCTCCACCTGGGAGGGGGAGGGGGACGAAAACTGGGTCAGCGTCACTTACCAAAATCTCCACAATGAGGTAACTCCCGGCACCCGGATCCTCATCGACGACGGCCTGGTGGAACTGCGGGTGGAGTCCATTGAGGACCAGCAGATCCACTGCGTGGTCGTCACCGGCGGCCCTCTCAGCAACAACAAATCCATCAACATTCCCGATACCAAGATCCAGCTGCCCGCCCTCACCGAGAAGGACCGTGCCGACCTCCGCTTTGCCGCCGAGCATGACTTTGACTTTGTGGCGGCCTCCTTTGTCCGCAAGGCTCAGGACGTGCTGGACATCCGGGAGGAGCTTTGCAAGTGGGGCGGCAGCGAGGTCCGCATCATTGCCAAGATTGAGAACCGGGAGGGCGTAGACAATTTTGACGAGATCCTTGCCGCCGCCGACGGCGCCATGGTGGCCCGGGGCGACCTGGGAGTGGAGATCCCTGCTTATGAGGTCCCCATCATCCAGAAGGATATGATCTCCAAGTGCTACTCTGCGGGCAAGGTGGTAGTCACTGCCACCCAGATGCTGGACTCCATGATCCGCAACCCCCGGCCCACCCGGGCGGAGGTCAGCGACGTAGCTAACGCCGTCTTTGACGGGACCTCCTGCGTCATGCTCTCCGGGGAGACCGCCTCAGGCAAGTATCCCATTGAGGCCCTGGAGACCATGGTCCATACCGTAGAGGCTGCCGAGGCCGCCACCAATTACTGGAAACGGTTCCGCCGCATGGGCTACCGCTGTGACGACCCCCACTCCATCAACGAGGCCATCAGCCACACCTGCTGCCTTACCGCCATGGACCTGGACGCCACCGCCATTCTGGCGGCCACCACCTCGGGCCACACCGCCCGGGTCATCTCCCGCTTCCGCCCCGCCTGTCCCATCGTGGCCCTCACCACCTCCGAGAAGGTCCGCCGCCAGCTTGCCATCTCCTGGGGCGTTCAGCCCCTTCTCTACGGCTCGGTGGACTCCACCGACCGTCTCTTCTCCCTGTGCGTGGACACCGCCCGGAAGGAGGGCGTGGCCCAGCCCGGAGACACGGTGGTCATCACTGCGGGGGTGCCCCTCAGTTCCAAGGGAACCACCAACCTTATCAAGGCTCAGATCGTGGAAGAGCCGGTGTAAACAATGTATAAAAGGAGAGGCTGGGGAGTCTTCCCCAGCCGCTCCTTTTTACCGCCTGCAAAAACGTGTTAGGATCACCGCAGCCTCGGCCCTTGTGGCGTACCCACCGGGGTAGAGCCCATCCCAGTCGGTCCCGCTGATAAGACCCTCCGCCTTTGCCCAGGCTACGGGTTCTTTTGCGTAACCGCTGATCTGTACCACATCGGCAAAGCCAGACAGGTCGGCCCGAGCGGTCACGCTCCCTCCTTTATATGCCGTATAGCGGTACAGGATGGCGGCGAACTGCTCCCGGGTGACAGGCTCGTCGGGGCGGAAGGTCCCGTCTCCAAAACCCTTGACCAGCCCATTCCCGGAAGCCCAGGCCACCGCCCCAGCGTAATATTTTTCTCCGGGCACATCGTCAAAGGAACTGCTCCCGGATACGGGGGGCCGCCCCGCCTCGTTATAGAGGATCTGGACTATCATTCCGCGGGTCAGGGGATCGCCGGGGGCAAACATGCTTGGACTGTACCCCAACATCAAGCCCTTCTCTATGCAGAAGTGAACGCCGTCGTGATACCATTCCCCGGCGTCAGCGTCCGCATAAGGCCAGATGGGGCAACTCTCATCCCTGGGGCAGGGCGCTGGACCGGAAGCCGCTTCCCGGAAGGCCGCCTCTATGGTATGGGCCCTGGACACTTTTTCAAAGCCATACTCCGCCACAGCCCCCACGCTCTTACCGTCCACCAGCACGTCCGCGATCTCATAGTCCTCGCCCGGAGTAATGGTAAACGCCTTATCTCTTCTTTCCCGAACGCTTACCCTACCTTCCGGCTCTATCTTGCCGCCCTTACCCGCAATTGCGGTAATGGTGTAATATGCGTAGGAGGAGTTATCAGAGGCAGGAGGGTCAGAGGGGGTGGGTGTCTCGGAAGGAGTTGGTGTCTCTGGTGGGGTAGGAGTTTCAGAAGGAGTTGGTGTCTCTGGTGGGGTAGGAGTTTCAGAAGGGGC
>CANOHR010000195.1 GCA_947565875.1 uncultured Pseudoflavonifractor sp. | reverse complement strand
CCCCATCATCTACCGGGCCACGGAGCAGTGGTTCTGCTCTGTGGACGCCATCAAGAAGGCGGCGGTGGACTCCTGCGACAACATCTCCTGGCACCCCGCCTGGGGCAAGGAGCGGATGATCTCCATGATCTCGGAGCGCAACGACTGGTGCATTTCCCGCCAGCGGGTGTGGGGCGTTCCCATCCCCATCTTCTACTGCGACGACTGCGGGGCGGATATCGTAACGCCTGAGACCATCGCCAACGTCTCCAAGCTTTTCCGGGAGCATGGGAGCAATATCTGGTTCGAGAAGGAGCCGGAGGACCTGCTGCCCCAGGGCTTCGTCTGCCCCAAGTGCGGCAAGTCCCATTTTACCAAGGAGACCGACATCATGGACGTGTGGTTTGACTCCGGCTCCACCTGGGCCGCCGTCTGTGCTGACCGGGGCTACCTGAAGTACCCCGCCGACCTCTATTTGGAGGGAGGCGACCAATACCGGGGCTGGTTCCAGTCCTCCATGCTCACCTCCATCGCCTGTAACGGCGTGGCCCCCTACCATCAGATCGTCACCCACGGCTGGACAGTGGACGGAGAGGGCAAGGCCATGCACAAGTCCCTGGGGAACGCCGTCTCCCCCGACGAGGTCATCAAGGACTACGGCGCCGATATCCTCCGTCTGTGGGTCTCTTCCGCCGACTATACCCAGGATATGCGCATTTCCCCCGAGATCCTCAAGCAGCTTTCCCAGGCCTATCTGAAGATCCGCAACACTGCCCGGTATATGCTGGGGAACTTGGCGGGCTTTGACCCGGATAAGAGGGTGGAGCCTGGGGACATGGTGGGCCTGGACCGCTGGGCGGTGGCCCAGTTGGGAAGGCTTGCCCGAACGGTCCGGGAGGCTTATATGAGTTACGAGTTCCACCTGGCCTACCGGGCGGTCTACAACTTCTGCGTCATTGAGATGTCCAACTTCTATCTGGATATCATCAAGGACCGGCTCTACTGCGGGGACAAGGCGGGGCGCGCCTCCGCCCAGAGCGCCCTCTACACCATCCTGGACGGCATGACCCGTCTGATCGCTCCCATCCTGGCCTTCACCAGCGACGAGATCTGGGCGGCTATGCCTCACGCCAAGGCGGACAACGCCGAGAGCGTTCTTCTCAACGATATGCCCAATTTTGACCCCGCCCTGGCCCTTTCCGAGGAGGAGGAGGAGCGGTGGAGCAAGGTTATGGCCCTCCGGGACGATGTGAACAAGGCCCTGGAGCTTGCCCGGGCGGACCAGGGGGTCAAGAAGAACCAGGACGCCGATCTGACCCTCACCTTTGCCCCTGACGGCTGGAAGGAGTTTGAGGCCCTTCACATGGACGAGGCGGACCTTGCCGCCATCTGTATTGTCTCCGCAGTCACCCTGGCCCAGGGAGAGGGGGACGGGTACAAGGGCGAATTCATTGAGGGACTTACCGTAAAGGTCTCCCCCGCCGCGGGAGAAAAGTGCCCCCGGTGCTGGAACCACAGCGCTGTTATCGGAACAGCGGGCCACCATGAGGGGTTGTGCGATCGGTGTGCCGCCGTGGTGAAGGCGGAGTTCTAATTGAAATTGGGTTGGCTTACAGGCTGTACCAATTTTTGATGTTATTCCGGCATTGCCCCTGCCGGGGACCTTCCTTTCCCGTGTGGGAAAGGAAGCGAAAGGACACCAGAGAGGGAGAGTTTCGATTCTCTCCCTCTCTGGACTCACCCTCTCAACGACCAAAGAGGGACCGCTGCGGCGGCCCCTCTTTGGAAACACCCCGTGGCTTTTCTGCGGGAGGAAGCGAACCCCAGCGGCTTACTTCGTAACGCCGCCGGGGTTCGTTTGTTTTTCTGCTAACGTGCCGTATACCACCCCGGCGGGCCGGGGCGTCCCGCCCTACGATCCGAACAAACGTTGTCCCGTAGGGACCGGCGTCCTCGCCGGTCCGGCGGGATATCGCTGTGATTCCTTTTCCTTTCGGCGCAAAGGGAGATCACGGATCGCCACGGCCCCTTCGGGCCCTCGCAATGACGGTCTGGGAGGTGGTCCCACACCTGGGCGGGCGACCTCGTCGTCGTAAAGTCCGCTTCTTCCGTTTCCGCCTGCGGCGAAAACTCCATCCGCTCCCTTGCTCCTCCTTTCCCCACAAAGGCTGAGGACCGCCTTTGCGGGGCCCCCATTAAAACCATCCCTCCGCGTGGAATGGTCTTGACCTTGTAGGGGCGGCTGCCCACAGCCGCCCGCGGGGCGGGACACGGAACAATAGAACACGACCCACCCAAACCCCGGTGGCGTTACGAAGTACGCCGCTGGGGTAGGCTTTTTATTGTTAGAAAAGCCTTGGGAGGGATCCAAGGAGAGGGGGCCCGCAGGCCCCCTCCCTTGGTCGTTGAGAGTGGGGGTCCAGGGGGAGAGAGAGTCGAAACTCTCTCCCCCTGGTGTCCTTTCGCTTCCTTTCCCACACGGGAAAGGAAGGCCCCCGGCAGGGGCCCTGCCGGAACAGCGTTAAGAATCGGTACGGCCCATCAAATAGTCCAGAGTCACATCAAAGAAGTCCGCCAAAGCGATCAGGTTTTTAATATCAGGCTCTCTTTCCCCGCCCTCATAAGCCTGATACGAACG
>CANOHR010000194.1 GCA_947565875.1 uncultured Pseudoflavonifractor sp. | reverse complement strand
CCTTCGTCATCAGAACCCCCCGCTTTTCTTCAGCTAGCTTCTATCATAGCTGGATTTTCCAAGAAAAGCAACTGTTTTTTGCAAGTTTTCCCGCTGTCATCCTGCAAAAAAGTTCATTTCTCCAATGCCCGGATCTCATTATCCGTAAGAAACCTCCACTGCCCCGGCTTTAACCCGTCCAGCCGAAGAGGCCCTTCCCGGACCCGGACGAGCCGTTTGACCTCCAATCCTGCCAGGGCACACATCCTTCGCACCTGACGGTTTTTCCCCTGGTGGATCACTACGGAAAGCTCTCCACCCAGTTCTTCCCGGCGCAGGACCGATACCTGAGCCGGAGAAAGCATATCCCCATCCAACTCCATAGGACCGCGCAGAATAGGCAGCGCGGCCTCCAGCTTCCCCTCCACCGTCACGTGGTATTCCTTTTCCATCTGATGACTGGGGTGGATGACCCGGTTGGTACCGGAACCATCGTTGGTAAAGAGCAGCAACCCCTCCGAATTCAGATCCAGCCTCCCCACCGGCCAGACCCGGCAGCCACAGCCCTCCACCAGTTCCGCCGCCGTCCGTCGCCCTTTTTCATCCGCAAGGGTCGTTACAAAACCTCGAGGCTTATGGAGCATGAGCCAGACCCGCTTTGTTTTCCCTGCCAGCACCTGTCCATCCACTGTCACCCGGTCTCTATCCGGATCCACCTTGTCCCCTACCCGGGCGGTAACTCCATTTACAGCCACCCGGCCGGACTGTATGTATTCCTCCGCCATCCGCCGGGAGCATATCCCGGCGGCAGACAGAAGCTTTTGCAGTCTCTCTTCCATACGCCTTCACCCCGTTCTCAGCCAAAACGCGGCAAGGGAGGTCCTCCCCTCCCCGCCGCGCAGCAATTCCTTTACCTGTTGAAACAGCGTGGGCCGCCCCGGATCCGCTGGAATATCTGAGGCATAGAGAAGATAGGTCTCCCCTACCACCTCTTCCCCCACCCGAAAGGTAAGTTTCCCGGCAATCGTCCCCTTTTGGACCGGAGCCTTCACCTCTTTGGGCAGGGTGATTTTAGCCTGGACCCGCTCTGTGGCGGCCAGAGGATACCGCACGTCATCGGCCGTCACCACCTCCACCTGGGGAAGCAGGCTCTCCCTTACAGGCAGAAAGCGAAAACTCTTTCCGCCTCTTGCCAGGGGATGGAGTGAAAAAGAGCGGAAACCGTAATCAAAAAGGGCAGCATGGTCTTTCCAGTCATCCCGGTCCTTCAATGTCACACATATCAATGTCTGCCCATTCCGGACGGCGCAGGAAACCAGCGTCCGCCCTGCCGCCTCAGTATAGCCGGTCTTCATCCCCATACAACCCTCATATTGCCACAGCAGCTTATTGTGGTTGGTCAGGCTGCGGCCTGCCACCACAATGGACCGGGTCGCCACCATCTCCCGCAGGGTCTCGTTTTTCAGCACCGCCTGGGCCAGCAGGGCCATATCGTAGGCCGTAGAGTAATGCTCCTCATCATCCAGGCCATTGGGGTTGGCAAAGTGGGAATTCTCCATGCCCAAATCGGCGGCCCACTCGTTCATCCAGTCCACAAACGTCTCCACCGTTCCGGCACAGCCACCGGCAATAGCCAGGGCCGCATCGTTTCCCGAGGCTAGCAGAAGCCCGTAGAGAAGTTCCTTTAGTGTCAGCTGTTCCCCCACCTTCAGATACATGGAGGAACCCTCCGCCTGATATTCCGGCTTTACCTCGATCACCTTTTCCAGGTCAGGGGTAGATTCCACCGCCACCAAGGCCGTCAGCAGCTTGGTGGTGCTGGCAATGAGCCGCTGGGTATGAGCTTCCTTTTCAAAAAGGATCCGCCCACTCTCCCCATCCATCAGGATAGCCGCCTCCGCCGAAACAGCGGGAACAGGCTCCGCCTCAGCCCCAGAGCAGACCGGACAGGAAATGGTCAGAACAAGCAGCAGAAGGAGCAGTCGCTTCATATAACACTACCTCACAATAATCAGAGATAGTATCATTATGCACCTTAAAAGCCGGTGTTATCCTTCTTTTCCTGCTGCTTTTCCACAAAATCGGTGATCTTATCCACCACCTCGGGCACCACGTCGATGACCCGGTCAAGAGGACCGCTGGGGGGGATCACAGGAAGCAGGCGTACATTGTCTCCCCGAACAATGAGAAAGGCGATGGGGTCCATACTGATCCCCGCACCGCTGCCGCCGCCAAAGGCGTTGTCTGCCCCGGGCTTCTGGTGTTTGCTGGCAAAGTCGCTTCCGCCCACGCCCACGCCAAGACTCACCCTGGATACAGGAATGATGGTGACCTCCTCTGTAATGATGGGTTGGCCCACCACCGTATTGGCATCGGCCATGGCCCGGATCTTTTCCATGGTAGAGTTCATTAGATCGTTCAGGGGATGCTCATTCATGTCAGATCGCCTCTTTCTATGATTTTGTGCGGGGTCTTGTTTTCAAATAGATATGGAGAAATTTCCATCCAAACCGCAGTCCAAAGCTGACCAACTGTCCCAGCCGCGCGGAAAAGGCGGCGTCAATATAGACCGTGGCGCTCCGGGCCGTAAAGTCCAAGCTGGTGTGGAGCCTTGGATCTCTTACTTCAAAATTCTGCTCCATCATA
>CANOHR010000193.1 GCA_947565875.1 uncultured Pseudoflavonifractor sp. | reverse complement strand
CCATGCCCCAGCCGTTGTTGGCGCCGCCGTAGGTGACGTAGGGCTTCTTCTCGGTGAAGAGAACACCCATGGAACTGGTGCCCACGGCATAGAGCCCGTCGATGACAGTCTTGCCATCCTTCTTCAGGACCTGCAGATGTTCGTTGATGTCCAAGCCGCCGCAGGTATCATAGCAGTAGGAGGCCATAATGACACAGTAGTAGGGACCGCCCTCCACCTTTTCCAGGAGAGCCGCATCCTTGCCGAACTGCTTATCCACGCCGGTCTCGCAGTAGCCGTTATAGTCCTTGACGGTCTTGGCAAGGGTAGCGGGATCCATACCCAGCTTCCCGGCCAGTTCCTCCACGGTGTCGGCCTTGACCACCATACCCGCTTCCTCTGCGGCTGCCATGACCTTGTCCACATTGGGGACGGGGGTGCCCATGGGGATCTGATGTCCGGAACCCAGGAAGGCGGCGGAAGGACCGGCGTTATTCACCTTCAGGCCGTTTTTGGCAATGTCGTCCAGCTGGGCCTGACTCCAGATGGAGTAATAGTTGGGGCCGGCGATCCAGGGATCCAGGAAGGATACACCCGTCTCGGCCACGAACCGCTCTCCGTTCTTGTCCACCGCCAGGGAGTTGGCGCTCCAGCCCAGGTTGGCGGGCAAATCGGCCTCGGTCCACCAGGCGGGACGGCCCAGGACCTCTCCGACCTCTCCCTCGATAAAGTGCTGCTCAAACCGGGGATCGGCGGTAAGCCAGGTCTCAGTGCCGGAGTTGTGGACCTCGGGAGCCATGCTGTTATTATAGGTGCCGGCGCCGATGTTCAGAGCGGCCTCAAACATCTTGCCGTCATTCTGAAGGGAGCCCACCTGCTTCCACTGGCCCTTGATGGGGAAGTAGGTCTCCTCCAGCATTTTCTCCACAAGTTCGGGGTTGCCGGCATAGCCGCCGCAGGCGATGACCACGGCCTTGGCGTTAATGGTATACTCGGTGCCGTCCACCAGGTTCCGGGCCTTGGCGCCTACCACGTTTCCCTTGGCGTCGGTGATAAGCTCGTAGCCCTCGGTCTCCAGCATATACTTGCCGCCCTTCTCGGTGAAGTGGCTGTAAATGCTGTCAAAATACTTGCCGATGGAGTCCTTGTTGTACATGATGTCGTTGGGCAGCCACTGATACTTGGTGTCGTAGACGTCGCTGGGGGTAAAGCCCCGGAGAGGCTCGGCGAACCGGAAGCCATGCTCATAGACCAGCCAGTCCAGCACCTGGCCCGATTCATAGATCATCCGGTGGATGATCTCCTCCTTGCCGTCGCCCTCGTCGTACTCTACCCAGGCCTTGTACATCACGTCGGCGTCGGTGTAATCCTTGCCGTTGTTGTGCTCAGCCTGGAACTTGGGGGGATTGACAAAAAGGCCCTCGGAGGTGATGGAGGAGGTGCCGCCGTACTTGCCGGCCTTGTCGATGGCCAGGACCTTCAGGCCGCTCTCCACAGCGGACATGGCGGCGGTGGTGCCCGAGCCGCCCATACCGATGACCAGCACCTCAGTGTCGATGGTCTCCTCTCCGCCCTTCTTCTCAGAGGCCACCTGGAAGTTCCGAATGGCGCTCTCGTCGCTGCCTCCGGCCTTCAGGGCCTCGGCAAGAGCGGTGGCGGTTGCCATCTTGATGGCGTTGGAGGAGGCGGTGGCGCCGGTGATGGCGTCCACGCTGACAGACTGATGCTCGATCATCCGGGGAATCAGCTTATCAATGGCAGCCTGAAGGATGGTGGGGGTGTCGGAGGTATTCTTCTTGTCCACGGTGATGGACAGGATCTTGTTCTGGGAGACCTCCACGGTCACGTTCAGGCCGTCCCGGGCCCGGTAGCTTTCGGCGTAGGCGGTATACTTGCCGGGAGCCATCTTTACCGCAGCGGCGGCGGTGCTGCCGGTGGCCTTGCTGAGAGCGTCGGCCACAGCGGCCTTCACGCCATTGGAGGTCATGGTAGCGCCGGATACGCCGTCAATGTCGGCGCTCCCGGCGGCCAGGACCTGCTCCTGGAGCCTGGGAAGAGCGGCGCCGCCAATGGCGGGAGTCTCCTTGTCCCCCGTCAGGGTGCAGGCAGTAACCTTGCCGTCAGCGACGGTGATGGTGGCGGTAATGTCGCCGCCGAAGCCCGCACCGGTCCCGGTGAAGGTGCCGCCTGCGGGAGCGGTGAAGCCGGATACGTTCACCAGGGTAGCGGTGTTGGGATGATCCTTGTCCCAGACTACCTCGATGCCCAGCAGTTCGCTGAGGTAGCGAAGGGGCACATAGGTGGCGCCGTCATAGGCGAACACCTCGGCGGGGGTCCCATCCGATTTGGTGGGGGTGACGGCCTGACCGTTGATGGTCATGTCCATGGGGGTAACGGAAATGCTCTTCTCCGTTCCGGCGGCCAGAGCCGCCGTTCCCAGGACCATGACAAAAGCCAGGGCCAACGCGGTGATCCTTTTCTTCATGTACGTTCTCTCCTTTCCATAAATAGCGCAAACATGATTCGCTGAACCAAGTTCACCCAAATTATAACGAAAAGAAATTTTATTGTCAATATGGTAACGTTACAAAAAACACAAAAAAATCACCGTCCAAAGGACGGTGACCGGGGGAAGTATCACAAGAGGCAAAGGAAAATTTATAAGTGGTCCTGGCGGGCCGGTTTGGAACCGGCCCCTACGAAGGTT
>CANOHR010000192.1 GCA_947565875.1 uncultured Pseudoflavonifractor sp. | reverse complement strand
CCCTGTACCCGAAATACGGGACAAAACAGGGAGGGAATTTTTATGAAACGGGAAACCAACGGCAACCCCAGCATCAAGTGTTCGGTCGATTCCTGCGCCTATCACTCCGGCGCCGCCGGGATGTGTACACTCCAGTCCATTTCCGTGGGCTGCTCCTGCAAGGATGTAAGCAAATGCGAATCTACCGAATGTGCCTCCTTCCAACTGGGAAACCATGGCACCGGCTGCGGCTGCAAATAACAGCCCACCCCCTTCCGGGGGTACATAGACGAGGTGAGATCTCATGCCCTATTTTCTCTATATCCTCCGCTGCGGCGACGGAAGTCTTTATACCGGCATCGCCACCGATGTGGACAAACGCCTGACCGTTCATCAAAGCGGCAAGGGAGCCAAATACACCCGGGGCCGGGGACCTTTGACGGTGGTATACCGAGAGGAATGTGCCGACAAGTCCGCCGCCCTTAAGCGGGAGTGGGAAGTCAAGGCCCTCTCCAGAGAAAAGAAGCTGGCGTTGATCGAAGGAAGGTTTACATAATATGAGACTATTTATCGGTCTTCCCTTTTCCCATCAGGTCCGGCGGGATCTTTTGCGGGTCCAAAAGCAACTTCAAAAAAATGCGGTGAAGGGAAACTTTACTGCTGTAGAAAATTTTCACCTGACCCTGACCTTTCTGGGGGAGGTGAAGGAAGATCGGCTTCCCGTCGTCTTTGACGCCCTGGCCAGCGTTCCCATGGGGCCTTTTGCGCTGACCCTGGACCGGTTGGGTTCTTTTGAGGGTGGGATCTGGTATCTGGCGCCCCGGCCCAGCCCTGCGCTTATGGAGGGGCAGGTGAGGCTTGCCCAAATTTTTCGGGAGAGGGGCTTCCGACTGGAGGCTTCTCCCTATATCCCTCACGTCACCTTGGGGAGGAAGATCCTCCTTCGGGAGGGATATTGCCCACCCGCGACGCTGAGCCGCCCCATCCTCGCCCGGTCTGAGGGCCCCTGGCTCTTTCTCTCCCACCGGGTGGAGGGAGCTTTGCGGTATGATGTTCTTACGCCGTAAACGGTAGATAAATTCCAGTCCCGTGTTGGACGGGCGCACAATGTGCGCCCCTACAGGAGGATGCCGTTTTGACCAGGCTGTTCCATACCCGGTAACGGGGCAGGCGGCTCCGCCGGACTACTTCAATGAGTCGCCTCCGGCGACTACAACTTAAATAGCTTTTAGCTTTTTCACTTTTCACTTTTCACTTCTAACTTTTCCAACTGCCAGCCGCCCCAACCGCAGAAGAGGCCCACCAGGAGTCCACAGAATACGTCGGTGGGAAAATGGACTCCCACATAGAGCCGGGAAAGCCCCATCAGCACCGCGCAGACTCCCGCCGTCCAACGCCAGGGCCGGGGCAGATAATGCCACCAGGCCGCCGCACAGGAAAGGGCCGCGCTGGTGTGGCCCGAGGGAAAGGAGTTGGGGTCCCGCTCCGTCACCAGAGGGAGAAGCCCCTCCAGTACCAGCCAGGGCCGGGTCCTAGTGAAAAGGTGCTTCAAAATAATATTGGTGCATAGAAGGCTCAGTACCAGGGCCAAGGCTCCGGCCAAACCCGCCCGCCGAGTCTTGGGCCACAGGAGCATACCGGCACAGGCCACGATCCAGATAAGGCCGTGGTCCCCCAGCCTGGTATAGAGGGATATCACGGGATCCAACCAGGGCTGACGGATGAATTCCTGAATCCAGAGCAAAAGTTGGCCCTCAACCTGAGACAGGGCAGTCCACATGGCGCAGTCTCCCTTCTAAATAGAATAAACATAAAACAGCGGCCCGATGAGTCATCGGGCCCTACGTTTTCTTTCGTAGGGCCCTGTGACCGCACAGGGCCGCCGGTACGCTTTCCGATCCTCTCAGTTGTCCGCCGAGGTGCCGCCCTCCCACTCACAGGAGAGGATGGTACCGTTTTCAAGTTCAAAATGAGTGGTCTTCACAATGTGCCGCTTGCCCACCCGGACCTCCTGGCTGCCCAACTCGGTCTTGGTGTTGTTGGCCACATAGCCCTCCACCGTAAAAGTCAGGTCCAGCAGATCCTTGCCGGCGGTAACGATACCCACATAGTTGTCGCCCACCGACATCTCGGTCTTTTCCTGGGCGGGAACAGCCTCTACGTCTGTCACATAAGCCGCCAGCCTGGCGCCGTTGGACATAAGCTGGTCGCCGGCCTTGCCTGCGGCCTTTGCCTCGTCAATAAAGCTCTTGACATTCTCGTAGACGTCGGCGTCGATCCGCTCCACCCGGACGGTGTAGGTAATGTTGGTACCCACCTCGGGAACGGCGGCTCCCAGATGGCCCGTCATCTTCAGAGCCACGGCTGCCACAATGACCACAGCCAAAATAAGGACCAGCAGGTCGATGATATTGATCTTGCCAAATACTTTTCCGTCTTTCATTTCTGTTCTCCTCATAGATGGACGGGTAGTCCCGTCGATTTCTGGTTGTATATTTTTTGAGGTGTGGTACAATAAGTAGGGCGTGACGCCTCGGCACGCCGACCTTTTTTATTTTACCACATTCTTCATCCGCCCACAAGTCTTTTTTCGGAGGGAAACCATGAAAGTCATCCATCTTATCAGCGGCGGCGACACGGGCGGAGCCAAGACCCATGTCCATATGCTGCTTCAAAACCTGGGCAAGTCCATCGATGTGACGATGGTCTGCTTCACCGACGGTCCCTTCGCCCAAGAGGC
>CANOHR010000191.1 GCA_947565875.1 uncultured Pseudoflavonifractor sp. | reverse complement strand
TCGGGTACATAGACATGCTGGACGGGGGCAAGAGCGATGAGAAGATCATCGCCATTCCCTTTGCCGATCCTTCCTACAATGGGTATCAGGATATTTCCGACCTGCCGGAGCATCTTTTTGAGGAGATGTCCCACTTCTTTTCCGTCTATAAGGCTCTGGAAGGCAAAAATACCTTTGCCGGAGGGATCCGGGACCGGGGGGAGGCCATGGCGGTGATCGAGACAGCCATCCGCAGCTACCGGGATACCTTTTGTTAAGGTGCTTTAGGGAAAGTTAAGAGAATCTTTCTTTTTTCTCTTATGAGATATGTTACAATAACCTCCGAAAGGAGAATACGGAATGTCAAAGTATGATTGTCTGGTGATCGGCGCCGGCTTCGCGGGGACGGTGGTGGCCGGGGAACTGGCCGGAAGAGGTGGGAAAAAGGTCCTGGTGCTGGAGCGGCGGGACCACGTGGGAGGCAACGCCTACGACTGCCTGGACGAGGCGGGTGTCCTCATTCATCAATACGGTCCCCATATTTTCCACACCAATGATAAGCGGGTCTTTGATTACCTGTCCCAGTATACCTCCTGGCGGGACTATCAGCATGAGGTGGTGGCCAACGTGCCGGAGGGGGAGGGGCGGCTTCAGTATCCGGTGCCCTTTAACCTTCTCTCACTGGAGACCGCCTTTGGACCGGAGGAAGGCAAGCGGCTGGGAGACAAGCTTATTGCCGCCTATGGAGCGGAGAAGAAAGTCACCATTCTGGAGCTACGGCAAGATCCCGACCCCGAGATCGCGGCCCTGGCGGATTTTGTCTATGAGCATGTCTTTGTCTATTATACCATGAAGCAGTGGGGGCAGAAGCCGGAGGACATCGACCCTAACACCACCGCAAGGGTGCCCATATTTCTGAGCAGGGACAGCCGGTATTTTCAGGACGCGTATCAGGGAATGCCTCTGGAGGGCTATACCCCTATTTTCGAGAGGATCCTGGACCATCCCAACATTACCGTGGAACTGGGGACGGACGCGTCCCGGCGGCTGAGTCTGAGCGGCGGACAGATCCTGCTGGATGGAGAAGCCTTTGAAGGCCCGGTCATCTATACAGGGGCCCTGGACGAACTGTTCGGAGACCGGTTTGGCAGACTTCCTTACCGGACGCTGGAATTTCAGTTTGAGACCTACCGAAAAGACTTTTTCCAGAGCCATGGCACGGTCAATTACACCATGGACGAACCCTATACCCGTATCACCGAGTTTAAGCGGCTCACGGGGCAGGAGAAGCCGGGTGTGACCACCATTATGAAGGAATTTTCCAAGGCGTATACCGGGGCTCCGGGGGAGATCCCCTATTACGCCGTTATCAACCCCGAAAATAACGCCCTGTACGGTCGATATGCCGCCCTGGCGGCGGAATATCCCGGCCTTCACTTGCTGGGGCGGTTGGCGGAATATAAATACTACAACATGGACGCCATCGTGGCCCGTGCCCTTATGCTGGCGGATACCCTGCTGGAAGAATAAGGTCGGGCGGGTCATGGACCCGCTCCTACGAGGTGAAACAGCATGGAAAAAATATTGACCTTTGCCGTACCCTGCTATAACTCGGCGGCTTACATGGACCACTGTATCGAAACGCTCCTTACCGGAGGGGAGGACATTGAGATCATTCTGGTGGACGACGGCTCCACCAAGGATGATACCCCTGCTATCTGTGATCGGTGGGCGGAAAAATACCCGGATATCATCCGGGCCATCCACCAGGAAAACGGCGGCCACGGGGAGGGAGTGAACCAGGGACTCCGAAACGCCAGGGGGATGTACTATAAGGTGGTGGACTCCGACGACTGGCTGGATACCGAGGCTCTTCAGAAGGTCCTTGCCAAGCTGCGGGAGTGCGCCCGGTGGCCCAAACCCCTGGATCTGATGATCGCCAACTATGTCTATGAGCATGTGGAGGACAATACCCGGAAGGTCATGGGCTACCGAAACGTATTTCCCCAGGACCGGGTGTTTACCTGGGAGGAGATGGGCCGGTTCCGCCCCTCCCAGTACCTGCTGATGCACTCTGTGATCTACCGTACCCAGCTTC
Source organism: uncultured Pseudoflavonifractor sp. (assembly GCA_947565875.1). Lineage (GTDB taxonomy): Bacteria > Bacillota > Clostridia > Oscillospirales > Oscillospiraceae > Vermiculatibacterium. The sequence continues at coordinate 666 of CANOHR010000191.1, read as the reverse complement.
TCCGGGATAGCGGCCTGGTCCTTCCCAAGCATACCTTCTATGTGGACAATATCTTTGTCTACCAGCCCCTTCCCTGGGTGGAAAGCATCTACTATATGGACCTGGATCTCTACCGCTATTTCATTGGCCGGGCGGACCAGAGCGTCAACGAGAAGGTGATGGTGGGCCGGGTGGACCAGCAGGTGCGGGTGACAAGGCAGATGATCTCATCGCCCGACCTTCGGGAAGTGAGGGCCAAGCACCCCAAGCTGGGGCGGTACATGACCAGCTACCTTTCCATGATGATGACCATCTCCTCCATTTTCCTTAATATCGCCAATACCCCCGAGGCCCTGGGGATGAAGACGGAACTTTGGGAATACCTGCGTACGGTGGACCCGGCGCTGCACCACAAGCTGAAATACCGGGCCCTTTCCGCGGTGGGCACCATTCCCGGCTACCAGGGCCGGAAGCTGTCGGTGAAGCTTTACCGCCTGGCCCGGAGGATCTATAAATTCAATTGAGAGGATCGACCCGCCGGGGCTGAGGCTCCGGCGGGTTTACTTTTGGGCGGGCGTACAATGTGCGCCCCTACGCGGTCATACCATATAGACGGGTGGTATCATGCCTGTGCGGGCGGGTTTACCCCTACGGGTATGTGACATCCGTAAAGCGGCAAAGCCGCTA
>CANOHR010000190.1 GCA_947565875.1 uncultured Pseudoflavonifractor sp. | reverse complement strand
TCCAGGCCAGAGATTTTGCCCGAAAGTATTCTATCACCCACTTTTACGATGTGGGCCAGGCGGGTATCGAACATGCGCTGCTTCCCGAAAAGGGTTTGGTAGTCCCCGGTGAGGCGGTGATCGGTGCCGACTCTCATACCTGTACATATGGCGCTCTGGGAGCTTTTTCCACCGGAGTAGGATCCACCGATATGGCTGCCGGCATGGCTACCGGCCTTTCTTGGTTCAAGGTGCCCGCCGCCATCAAGGTAACACTGAGGGGAAAGCTGCGGCCCTACGTGAGTGGAAAGGACGTGATCCTCCACCTGATCGGTGAGATCGGAGTGGACGGCGCCCTCTATCAGTCCCTGGAATTTGCTGGAGAGGGGGTAAACCAGCTTACTATGGACGAACGGTTTACCATCGCTAACATGGCTATTGAGGCGGGAGCCAAGAATGGGATATTCCCTGTGGACGATATTACAAGAGAATATTTGAAGGGCCGGGTCAACCGGGAGTGGACAGCTTTTGAGGCCGACCCGGATGCGGAGTATGCCCAGGAGGTGGTCATCGACCTCTCCACTCTCCGTCCCACCGTGTCTCTGCCCCACCTGCCCTCCAACACCAAGACGGTGGATGAGGTGGCGGGGCTCCCCATCCAGCAGGTGGTCATCGGCTCCTGTACCAATGGCCGGCTCAAGGACCTTCAGGAGGCCGCCGCCATTTTGAGGGACAGAAAGGTGGCGGACGGAGTACGGTGTATCGTCATTCCCGCCACCCAGCAGATCTACCTGGAGGCCATGAGGGCGGGCTATGTGGAGACCTTTATCAACGCCGGCTGCGCTGTGTCAACCCCTACCTGCGGTCCCTGCCTGGGAGGACATATGGGAGTTATGGCCGCAGGGGAGCGGTGCGTATCCACCACCAACCGGAACTTTGTGGGCCGGATGGGGGATGTGAGTTCTGAGGTCATCCTGGCCTCTCCCGCTGTAGCTGCCGCCTCCGCCGTTGCCGGTCGGGTGGCGGACCCGGAAAAGCTTTGATGGAGGTGTAAAGGAATGAAGATTTACAAATATGGAGACAACGTGGATACCGATGTGATCATTCCTGCTCGGCATCTGAACGATCCCGACCCTAAGGTTTTGGCCTCCCACTGCATGGAGGATATCGACAAGGACTTTTCCCGGACGGTGGAGAAAGGGGACATTATGGTGGGGGGGGCCAACTTTGGCTGCGGCTCCAGCCGGGAACATGCCCCTCTGGCCATCAAGTCCAGCGGGATCAAGTGTGTCATTGCCAAGAGCTACGCTCGGATTTTCTACCGCAATGCTATCAACATCGGTTTGCCCATTCTGGAATGCCCGGAGGCCGCAGAGGGGATCCAGTTGGGGGATACGGTGAGCGTGGACTTCGCTACCGGCGTTATCACCGACGAGACCCAGGGAAAGAGTTGGTCTTCCGCGCCCCTGCCCGCATTTATTGACAATATCGTTCAGAGCGGGGGATTGTTGAAATCCCTGAAGGCGAGAGGAGTGGCAAAATAATGAAGTATAGGATTGCGCTGATCCGGGGCGACGGCATTGGTCCGGAAGTGGTGAACGAGGCTGTGGGTGTTCTGGATGCGGTGGCGGAAAAATACGGCCATCAAATGGAGTATGTGGATGTACTGCTGGGAGGCTGCGCCACCGACGCAGTAGGGAAGAGCTACCCTGACGGAACCGCTGAAACGTGCAAGACCTGCGATGCGGTGTTGCTGGGGGCTGTGGGCGGACCCAAGTGGGGACCGGATAAACCGGCTGAGCAGCGGCCCGAGACCGCTCTTCTGGCCATCCGGAAGGACCTTGGCCTGTACGCCAATCTGCGTCCCGCCACCCTGCGGCCTGCCATGGCGGACGCCAGCCCCCTTCGGAAGGAAACTGCCGAGAAGGGCATCGACCTGATGATGGTCCGGGAACTTACCGGAGGGGTCTATTTCGGCAAGCGAGACCGGTATCAGACCGAGGACCGGGGGATGGAATGCACCGACCTGATGGCCTATTCGGAGAAGGAGATCGAGCGCGTGGGTCGTCGGGCCTTTGAACTGGCGCGGCTGCGGCGGAAGAAGGTGTCCAGTGTGGACAAGGCCAATGTGCTGGAGACCTCCCGGCTGTGGCGGAGCGTGATGCACCGGCTTTCAGAGGAATATCCCGATGTTCAGTATGAGGATGTGCTGGTGGATAACTGCGCCATGCAGATCGTCCGGGATCCCGGTCAGTTCGATGTGTTGGTGACGGAAAACATGTTTGGAGATATCCTCTCCGACGAGGCCAGCATGGTCACCGGCTCCATTGGGCTTCTGCCTTCCGCCTCCATCGGGGATTCTGCACCCGGACTTTACGAGCCCATTCATGGTTCCGCCCCCGATATTGCGGGTCAGGACAAGGCCAACCCTATCGCTACCATTCTGTCCACTGCCATGATGTTCCGCTATTCTTTCCAGCGGCCGGAGGAGGCCGACGCCATTGAGAAAGCGGTAGACGCTGTGCTTTCCGGCGGATGGCGCACCGCTGATATTGCCAAGCCGGGAGAAAAGGTCGTTGGCACCAGAGAGATGGGGCGGCTTATTCGGGAGAAGCTGAAAGTGCTGTAAGAGCAAAAACCGCCGGAGTTTTAAGACTCCGGCGGTTTTTCCAGCTTAGGGGAAAGGGGAGAGATGGCTCCGTCTGTAGCGGCGGAAAGAAAATAACTGTAGATCTTCGCCTTCTGTTCTTCATAGAGATCCAACTTCTGATAGAGGTCCTTAT
>CANOHR010000189.1 GCA_947565875.1 uncultured Pseudoflavonifractor sp. | reverse complement strand
TCCAGCAGGGCATCGAAGCCGTTCATCTGCGTCCTGTCCAGTTCAAATTCCATAAGCGCGTTCCACTCCTTGTTTGGGCATCCCGCCCCGTTCTTCTGTGAATCTATATGTACAAGGTCTGCCCGGTATGTCTCTCTCCGCCGTAACATTTTTAGGCCCCGAGCCCTTTTCGGGGCCCAGGGCCTAAAAACACGCCATTATTTCACGTTAAAGATCCGCTTTAGAATGCCCTTCAGGGCTTTGGGCGACCTTACCACCACGATCTTCACTGCCGCTCCCCTCCTTTCAGCAGTTCCCTGATACGGTCCTGCCCCTTGTATCCCAGAGCGATCCCCAGACCCAGGGTCACGACACTCGCAGGCGCCAGCAACACTGCCAAGCCACCGGTGCAGGCCGCCGCCAGGGCAAGGTCCTTCTTCCACTCTTCTGACAGCATAAAAGCCGCCTCCTTCCGCGTCTGGATATCCCAGTATACGAAAGAAGACGGCCCTTGGTGCGGCAAAAGGGTCAAAATGACCCTGTATTTCTAATTTTCTTTTCCTCTCTTCCATTCGGGGATCTCTCTGGCCTGGGTATACAAGCGGACATAGCTGTTATGACGGCTCTGAGCGATCCTCCCCTGGGCAAGCGCCTCCAAAATAGCGCAGCCTTTTTCCTTACCATGGGCACAGTCCAAAAAGCGGCACTTACCCAAATAAGGCTTGAATTCCCGAAAAGCGTATTGCAACTCCTCCGGCGGGCAGCCCAAACCTTCCTCCTCAAAAGAGGCAAAGCCTGGCGTGTCCGCCACCATCGCTCCATTCATCAGGCGAAACAACTCCACATGACGGGTGGTATGCCGCCCCCGGCCCAGTTTTCCGCTGACTGATCCCACCGGAAGAGCAAATTTAGGGTCCAGAGCATTGAGTATGCTGGACTTTCCCACTCCTGAATTCCCTGTAAAGGCACACACCTTTCCCTTGATCAACGTAGAAAGCTCCTCCAGCCCCTCCCCCGTTTCCGCGCTGACACGCAAGGTAGAAAAGCCCGCGGCGCGGTATACCTCGTATAGGTCATGGGGCTGCTCCAGATCCCACTTGTTAAAGCAGATCACGCTTTCACAGCCCTGGCGCTCTGCCACCGCCACCACCCGATCAATGAGAAAGGGATCGGTAACTGGTGTGGCTCCTGAAGCCACCACCACCAGATGATCAATGTTGGCTACCGACGGACGCCGGAACTGATTTTTTCTGGGCAGGATCGCGTCAACCGTCCCTGTTCCATCGGGCTGGACCGTGATGGCCACCCGGTCGCCCACCAGGGGCGATACCTTTTCGTGACGGAATTTCCCCCGCGCCCGGCACGTTACGCTCTCCCCGCCGCAGTCTACATAGTAAAACCCGGAAAGGGCCTTAAAAATAATACCTTCCATCAACTCCCAAAATCCTCTATATAAGTCTTTACGGGAGAGCCATCCAGATAGACCACGATCTCCTGTACACCGCTGGCCTCCACAGTAAACCGGGCCATCCGCATCCGGGTCTCTACCACCTGATCCTGGATCTGATCTTTACCACCCACGCTTACCCGGACCGTCACCGTATCCCGATCATTGGGAAGGTCCACCGTTACATCCTTCCGACTGCTCTGGACGACCGCCGAAGGCGTCGGTTCCGGCGTAGGCGATGGCTCAACGGTCTCCTCCGGCCGGGGGGAATCTGTCACCTCGGGAGGCTGCACTGTTACAATACCGGTACTTACCTCCAGATCGATGACCGTCTCCTCCATAACGATATGGTTGACCGGAACGCTTTGACCACAGATCTTCCCTGCTTCGTACTCCTCACTGGGAACCGGCGTTACCTTCCCCACCCGGAGTTCCATGCTCACAAGGGCGTTGGACGCCTCCTCCAAAGTCATGTTCATCACCGAGATCATAGTCATCTCCTGGAGCTTCCGGCCCAGACTTACCGTGATAGTCACTTCCTGCCCCAGCGAAACCTCTTCCCCCTCCGAAGGAATCTGGGCCATCACATTTCCCTTGGTGACGTCCTCAGAATAGTCGTATTCCACCTTGGGCGTCAGTCCCAATGCCTTCAGCCGGGGCTCCGCCACCCGCTGATCCTGATTATATACATCCGGCATGGTCAGCCCCTCACCGCCGGTACTGATCTCTACTGTAATAGTCTGCCCTCCGGCCTTCACCACATCCTCCGCCTTGGGGCTCTGGCTTACGATCCGTCCGGGCTCCACCGTGTCGTCCACCACCAGGCGCCCTTCCACCACTGTAAAGCCGTTATCCGCCACCTCCGGAAGGGCCTGGGCCTCCTCCAGGGTATAGCCTACCACACTGGGCACTGTATACACCTCTCCCGGATCCATCATACCACTGAAGACGTTTGTCCAAAGGAAGGCGCCCACACCCACCAGGCAAAGGACCACCGCCGCTGCCGCCACCAACATTCCGATCCCGCCGCCCTCATCATAGTCGTTGGGATCCTCCGGTTCGGGTTCAGGTTTTGGCCGCTTCTTTCGGACTGGGCGCTCCCCCTTCCTATTCCCTCCGTTCTTCTTCAGTTCCTCCCCCCGCTCCGAGCGACCTGGCCGGACAGGAGTCTGCTGGGAGGGGATAGTCCGAATAGGCTGGGTAGGTTCGTCCCCTGCTTCCAACTGCAATTCATTGGGAATATAATTAAACTTGATGCTGGGATTTTTGCGGACCTTTTCCAGATCCTCCAGCATGGCTTCCTCAGTGGAAAAGCGGTTTCCTTCGGCGGACGCCATGCTGGAGGATCTGGAAAAGGTCCGCAAAAATCCCAGCATCAAGTTTAAT
>CANOHR010000188.1 GCA_947565875.1 uncultured Pseudoflavonifractor sp. | reverse complement strand
TGTTGATGGTCTCCACCATATGGACGGGGATCCGGATGGTCCGGGCCTGGTCGGCTATGGCACGGGTAATGGCCTGGCGGATCCACCAGGTAGCATAGGTAGAAAACTTGAAGCCCTTCACATAATCGAACTTCTCCACCGCCTTGATAAGGCCCAGATTGCCCTCCTGAATGAGGTCCAGAAACAGCATACCACGGCCCACATACCGCTTGGCAATAGAGACCACCAGGCGGAGGTTAGCTTCAGCCAGACGCTGCTTGGCCTTATCACCCGCCTTCACCGCCTTCTCCAATTCAGCCCTGGCCTCCGGGGCCAGATCCTCCCCCGCCTCAGCCAGAGCGGCCGCAGCCTCCGCTCCCAAGCCCATAGCCTGGGCCAGGGCGATCTCCTCATCACTTGTAAGCAGATCCACCTTGCCGATCTCCTTCAGATACATCCGCACCGGATCGTCCACCCCAAAGCTGTCAGCTAGGGCGGTGGGGTCCACCACCTCCTCCTCGCCGATCTCCTCAGTCTCCTCCAGGGCCTCGGGAGGGGGCTCCAGGTCCACGTCCGCCAGGTCGTCCAAGTCAGGAAGTTCCTCCTCGTCTCCGGCGGCGTCGATCCCCAGATTCTCCATAATGTCATAGAGTTTGTCCATCTGGTCGCTCTCCAGATTCAGTTCGTCCAGGACCTCCATCATCTCTCCCGCGGAGAGCTTTCCCATTTTCTTTCCCTTATTGAGAAGTTCCGCTACCTTTTCCGCGCCGGGAACACCCTCCAGCAGCTTCATCAGTTCCTGCTTTCCCGCTTCCATCTGCTCCTGGGTAACAGCCCCGGTCTCTTTGCCCTTGCCTGCCTTTTCGGCAGCCTTACCGTTCTTCTTCTCGCTCATTGTCCATCCTCCATCGTTTTCTTTTCTCTTTGCCTTTGTCGAAGTTCCAACAGGGCGTCCGCGCTTTTCGGGGCCTGACGCAGTCTGGCCTCGTCCCCGATGGTCTTTATGTAATCCGTCATGGCTCTGGCGCCGTGGGCCAAGGATTCTGGCTGGCTCGCCGCCTCCACCAGATGACTCATCTCCTCCGAGGTAAATTCCCCCGCCAGGGCGGGAAGCTGTACGCTAAGTTCCCGGTCATGGCGGTCCCTCAGTAACCGGAAGGCCCGGCCCAAAAGAGGAGAAGAGAATTGCTCCGGCTCTATCTTCGCCAAAGGGAAAAGGGCCGGATCCAGAAGCACCAGGCGAAGGACCCCCTCCTCGGCAAGACCGGAACGGATATTTTCATAGCGAAGCTGACGGGACTTTGGCTGTCGGGAAACGGCGGGAGTCAGATCCCTGCGTTCCTCCTTTTTCCGCTCCTGCCGGACTTGCCCTTTCCTCCAGCGCTCTACCTCCTGGGCAAAGGCCCCGCCGGTGATCCCCGCCGCCTGGGCCGCTTTGTTTCCATATATCTCCCGCTCGATGGGGCTTTGGAGCCGCCCCACCGTCTCCACCGCCGCGCGAAGAAAGGCCATTTTCCCCTCGTCGGTGGTAAGATCCGCCTTCTGTAAAAGGGAGTCCAGCTTGTAGTCATTCTGACCCGCACTGCCATTGAGACATTTCTCAAAGGCGGCGGGGCCAAACTTTTTCACAAAATCATCCGGATCCTGCTTCATCGGTTTTCCGTCCTCCCCAAAGGCGTTGGGAAGCTGAAGGACCCGTACGGTCAAATCCGCGTTTTTCAAAATGCCCAACACCCGGTCGGTGGACTTTTTTCCCGCCTCGTCATTGTCGTAGCACAAAACCAACTCCTTGGTGTACCGGGACAGGATCCGGGCGTGGTCGGAGGTAAGGGCGGTACCCATGGTAGCCACCACATTGTCAAACCCCGCCTGATGAAGGGTGATAACGTCTATGTTCCCCTCCACCAGAACAAGGTTAGGCCGCTTGGTGGATTTGGCAAAGTTCAGGGCGTAGATGAGTTGACTTTTTTTAAAGCAGACCGTATCGGGACTGTTCAGATACTTAGCCCCCTCCAGCCCCGGCAGGATCCGGCTGGTAAAGCCTACCACATCCCCCCGCACGTCGATGACGGGAAGCATGAGCCGGGAGCGGAACTTATCGTAGATCCCCCCGTTTTTTCCCGCCACTGCCAGCCCCGCGTCGATAAGTTCCATCTTACTGAAGCCCTTGGCTGTCAAAGCCTTTGTCAGTTCGTCCCACTCTCCCGGCGCAGCCCCCAGTCCAAAGCGGGTGGCAAATTTGGGGCTGATCCGCCGCTGGGCGATGTACTCCCGGACGGCGGTGCCCCCCGGGGAGCCCAGATAGCTGTAATAGAACCGGGCCGCTTCCCGGTTGGCCTCCTGAGAGCGGCGATACTTTTTTCGCCCTTCCTCACTGCCCCCTGTCTCGGGGACCTCCATCCCTACCCGCTTCGCCAGATGGCGCACCGCATCAGGAAAGGACAGATGCTCCATCTCCATTATGAAGGAGATGGCTCCTCCCCCCTTACCGCAGCCAAAGCAGTGGTAGATCTGCTTGTCCCTGGAAACGGAAAAAGAAGGGGTCTTTTCCGTATGGAAAGGGCACAGGCCCCACAGGTTTCCCCCCTTGGGGGTCAGGTGGACATACTCGCCCACCACGTCGGCAATGTCGCTGCGCGAGACAAGTTCATCGATGAATTGCTCCGGTATGGGCATCCCGCCGGGCCTCCTTCCCTATCATTTCCAAAATCTGACAAGTTCATACCCCTGTCCGGCGGCTTCTCACATCACCGTCCAGGCCTTGGGGATAAACAACTCCTGATAACGTTCCACGGCGTAGGCGTCGGTCATACCGGCAATATAGTCGCATACCGCCCGCTCCC
>CANOHR010000187.1 GCA_947565875.1 uncultured Pseudoflavonifractor sp. | reverse complement strand
ATGCCGAGGTCCATCTGCTCCTGGAGCCCCTGCCCCCCGGCAGCGGCCTTCAGTTCGATACCCGCTGCTTGGAGGACGTGCTGGAGCGTAACTGGCAGAGGCTCATTCTGACTCACCTCATGGAAAAGCCCCACCGGGGGGTACTGACAGGCTCCCCCATTACCGATATGAAGCTGACCCTTGTCTCGGGCAGGGCCCACGAAAAGCACACCGAGGGAGGAGACTTCCGGCAGGCCACCTACCGGGCGGTACGCCAGGGGCTTCGCAAAGCAAAAAGCGTCCTGTTGGAACCCTGGTATTCCTTTCGTCTGGAACTTCCCCAGGCCAATCTGGGGCGGGCCCTCAGTGACCTTCAGCGCATGGGAGGAGAGAACGAGCCACCCGTAACCGTGGGGGAGGAGGCTGTCCTTACAGGAGGCGGCCCCGTCTCCCAGTTCCGGGACTATGCCGGGGAGGTGGCGGCCTACACCAGAGGCCGGGGACGGTTTACCTGCCTGCCCGGTCCCTACCGCCCCTGCCCCGACCAGGAAGCTGTCGTCTCGGCTCTGGGTTATGACCCCGATGGGGACATGGAAAACCCCACCGGCTCCATCTTCTGCGCCCATGGGGCGGGCTACTATGTGCCCTGGGATGAGGTGGAGGAGCATATGCACCTGCCCACCCTTGGTCAAAAGGAGGCCGTAGGGCCCAATGACCCCATCGGGCCATCTTCCCCCACCACGGCTTCCCGGGGACCCACGGTTTCCGGCAGCCTGGAGGAGGACAAGGAACTGAAGGCCATCTTTGAAAAGACCTACGGCGCGGTGAAGCCCCGTGCCTTCCAGCCGCCCCCCAAGCCCCGCCGCACCAGCCTTTCCGAGGGCCCCCGCACCGTAGTACCCTCTCCCCCCTCGGGCCCGGAGTATCTGCTGGTGGACGGCTACAACATGATCTTTGCCTGGGAAGAACTGAAATCTCTGGCCGGGCAGGACCTGTCCGCCGCCCGGAAGGCTCTGATGGATATTCTGAGCAATTACCAGGGCTACCGGAAAAACCGGGTGATCCTGGTCTTTGACGCTTACAAGGTGCCCCAGGGTACCGGCTCGGTCACCCAATACCACAACATCCACGTGGTCTACACCAAGGAGGCGGAGACGGCGGACAGCTACATTGAAAAGGCCAGCTACCGTCTTCAGAAGGAGGGCAAGAACCGGGTGCGGGTAGCCACCTCCGACAGCCCTGTCCAGTTTATCATCCTGGGCCACGGAGCCCTGCGCCTCTCCGCCCAGGAGCTCCGGGACGAGATCGTCCAGACCAAGGGAGAGATCGCCGCCATTTTGAAAAAGAACAATCTCCTCCTCCCCCGCAGCCCGGTAAAGGAGGCCTTTCAACGGGCGAAAGAGAAGAAGGAAGGAAAATAGAAATTTATAGGTGGTTTCATGCCTGTGCGGGCGGGTTTAGAACCCGCCCCTACACATTGCCAACCTTCGTAGGGGCCGGTTCCAAACCGGCCCGCCAGGACCACTTATAAATTTTCATTTATCCTCCCGCAAAGGCCCACCTGGCCCAAACAAAAACACCCCTGCGGCGGATCCCTACAGATCCGTCCCAAGGGTGCCAGGAGGGGCCGCTGCCTGCCCTTCCATACATTCATAGGCCTTTCGTCTGGCCCAGACCAGGGCCATGCGGACAGAGTCCGCCGAGATCCCCAGTTCCCGGCCCAACTCCCGCGGGCTTTTTTCCAGCAGGTAATACCCCTCCAGCAAAAACCGGGTCCTGTCATCCAGCCGGGAAAAGCACCGGGCCAGGGCGGTGAGCTGGTCGGCCCGGATCAGCTTCCATTCCAACTCCCGCCCGTCCTTCTCATGAAGGCTGTCCAGACTTTCATCAAGGGGCAGGCTCCGGTTGGGCTCTTTTTTCCGCAGCAGGTCCACCGCCCCGCTCCGGCAGGCGGCGCAAATGTACCCCGCCAGCCGGTTTTCATCCAGCCGCTTCAGAAGGGAAAGCTTGTCGATCAGCTTCACCAGAACGGTCTGCATGGCGTCCTCCACATCCCAGGAGTCCGTCAGCCACTTTTGCAGCTGGGAGTACATCAGCCCCCGGTAGGAAAAGTAGAGCCGCTCCATAAAGCTCCGGTCGCTTTCATCCTCAATGGCCGCGATACAAATGGGGATCATAGTCTCTCCTTTATGGCGGCGTGAAATTCCATATCGTCCAGGATCAGAAGCTGCGCTTCCCCCCGGTCGCCGGGAAGCCTTTGCAAGGCCCGGACCGTCTCTCCTATGGTCCGCCCGCGGGATAGCTCCTGGTCAAAGATCTGGGGGGACAAGCCGCTTTGGCACCGGCCCAGCAAATAATCGGTGGTGACGGAAAAGAGGTCGGCCAGGGCCCCCAGCTTTTCCAGGTCCGGGAGGTGGACCCCCTTCTCATAGTTGGAGATGGTGCCCGTGGATACGTGAAGGATCTCTCCCAACTCTGCTTGGGTCATTTTTTATCCCGGCGCAGTTCGGCCAAAAGCTCTCCAAAGGCGGCCATGGCAGTTTTCCTCCCCTGTCCCTCAAAATATTTTTTATTATACGATAGGGAAGGCCTTTATTCCAAAAATATTAGAATAAGAATACTATTTTTGAATTTTGCCAAATTTTTATTAGTTTATCTAAAATAATATCCAGTGAAGGCAAAAAAGTTCTCCGAAAAGGCGGGAATTTTCTTGTTGCACTTTTCTCTTTTTTCCGTCTTTATAAATAGAGAGACAGTAGGGAGGCGAGACAGTGCTTTTGGGAATGGTTGGAGCCCCTGACTCTTCCGATCTGGAATATATGGAAGGGCTTTACAGGGAATTTTACCCTTTGATG
>CANOHR010000186.1 GCA_947565875.1 uncultured Pseudoflavonifractor sp. | reverse complement strand
CCTCTATGGATATGTTGGCGGGGCTGCAAAGTAAGAACAGCGAGGAGGCCTATCGTCTTCTCCTGTTGCTGGAGGAGGAGTCGGAGCGGTCCGATGATCTGTACGGTGAACTGGATCGTTTTTTGACTTTGTTGAAGGACAAAAGCTCCCTGGTGCGGACCCGGGGCTTTCGCATGATCTGCGCCCAGGCCCGGTGGGACAGGGAGGGCTGGATAGAGAGGCACCTGGATGAACTCCTCGCTGAGCTGGAAGATGGGAAGGCAACAGCGGTGCGGCAATGTCTGGCGGCGCTTCATCCGGTGGTCCGCCTTTTGCCTGAACTGAGGCCCAGGATCAGGGAAAAGCTGGACAGGCTGGACCTGTCCAAATACAAGGACAGTATGATCCCGCTGCTTTTGAAGGATATGAACGAACTGCGAATGATGATGGAGGAGCAGAAATGAGATATATAAGCACACTGATCGCGGTGCGGGACTTGGCGGCCAGCCTTCGTTTCTATAGGGAGGCCCTGGGGATGGAGGTGGTCCAGGATTTTGGGGCCAACGTGGTGCTGAGCGGAGGGGTCGCCCTCCAGACGCTGGAGAGCTGGCGGGAGTTTCTCGGCGGCAAGCCTGTGAGCCTCCGGAGCCATACGGGGGAATTGTATTTTGAGGAGGCGGATATGGATGGGTTTCTGGAGCGCCTGAAAGCCATGGACATCTCCTACGTCCACCCGCCTCTGGAGCACCGCTGGGGCCAGCGGGTGGTGCGCTTTTACGATCCAGACGGACACATCGTGGAAGTGGGGGAGGACATGACCCAGGTAGTGAAGCGGTTCGCTGCCCAGGGGATGACGGAAGAGCAGGTGGCCCGGCGGATGGACGTGTCTCTGGACTATGTGCGGGAGTGTATGGAGGGCTGAGGGATGGATCGGGCCGGATTGATGGAGCTGATCGGCAGGATCAACACCGAAGAGGAGCATTTTACCCGCAGCGACCAGACCGTGAGCTGGAAGGCGCTGCGGGAGGCGGAGACCCTTGCCGATCCGGCCCTTTTCCCCTTGCTGCGGGAGATCATCACCGCCAATGAGGGGAGAGCAAAGGCAAAGCGTGAGGTTCGCAGGGCCGCCTACTTTATCTATGGCCGGCTGATGGAGAAGGCCTTTTCTCCGGCGGAGGCTTCCTTTTTTCTGGAGCGGCTCACCATGGAGACCGAAAAATATGTCCTCTCCGCCCTGCTGGACCGGGTGGGCGACTGGGGGAGAAAGGGACAGCTTCTTCCGGAGGAAATGGATTTTTCTCCCGTTTTGGCCCTGACCAGAGATGACCGCCGGTCTGTGCGGCATGACGCCCTCCGGGCCTTGTCCGCCTGCCCGGGGGAGGAGAGCCGGGCGGCCTGTTCCTTTTATTTGCGGCAGGAGGATGAGAAGGCCCATCAGTATGAGATCTATTATGCCAACATTGCCCTTCAGGCCATTGGGACGGGGGCGGAGATCCCTCTGCTGGAGCGGTTTCTCAAAAGCCGCCGCCCTGACCTGAAGCTGACTGCTCAGTATGCCATCCAATATATCAGGGAGCGGGAGACTGCGGCTTTGGGATAGAGGGGAAAGCTGATACTCTCTTTTAGTGTGAGAACGATTGACAAATTTCATTTTTGCGCCCCACAAAAGGAAAAGGAGCGGGCAAAATCGCCTGCGTAAAAGGAGGGTCAATCATGCGCTACAAAAACATATATAAGGCCACTTTTTTGGCCCGACCCAACCGGTTTATCGCCCGGGTGGTGGTGGAAGGGCGGGAAGAGACCGTCCATGTAAAGAACACCGGGCGGTGCAGGGAGCTGTTGGTACCGGGGTGCAGCGTCTATCTGGAACGGTCGGATAACCCGGCCCGGAAAACGGCCTACGACCTGGTGGCGGTGGAGAAGGTGGGGGAGGACGGTGCGGTGCGGCTTATCAATATGGACTCCCAGGCCCCCAACAGGCTGTTTGAGGAGTGGGCCAGAGGGGGGCAGTTTGTGCCCGGACTGACCCTTCTGCGCCCCGAGACCACCTGGGGCCATTCCCGCTTTGATTTCTATTGGGAGGCGGGGGAGCGGAAAGGGTTTGTGGAAGTGAAGGGCTGCACTCTGGAGGAGGGGAACTGGACCTATTTCCCCGACGCCCCCACCCAGCGGGGGGTGAAGCATCTGGAGGAGCTGCTGCTGGCGAGACAGGCGGGTTATGAGGCCGCTGTCTGTATCGTCATCCAGATGGCGGGGGTGGACGGGTTCTCCCCCAACGACCGCACCCACCCGGAATTTGGAGCGGCCCTTCGGAAAGCGGCCGCCGGCGGGGTGGAGGTGCTGGCCTACGAGTGCCGGGTGGCGTCGGGGGAGGTTTGGATGACAAGGCCTGTGCCGGTGAAATTGTAAAGAGAGACGGCGTTCCCAAATGGGAACGCCGCCTTTTTTAATCTCCGAAGGGAATAGGAGCGGAAGGCCCCTCCCATGGGGGAGCGGGCGGGATGAGGGGCCTGCCCTGAAGACAGTCGTAAATGCCGGCCAGAGAAGTGCTTACATAGGGGAGGAGCCAGAGAAGGAGAAGGGTGGTCGAGGCAAGGAAAAGAAGAAGGATGAGAAGAAAAAGGAGGACAATGGCGGTATCGGAAGGGGCGAGGAACAGCACCGGGAAAAACAGAAGGACCCCAGCAATGGACACCACATAGACGATCACATACTCCAGAAGATACCACCCGATGAAAGAGAGGAAAAACAGGAAAAGCCTCCACCGCTGGCCAGCCATCAGGATACGGCTTTCCTTCAGCACCTGTCTGGCGGTATAGTCCGGGTGGTCCACCAAAACATGAAGGGAGAGGGAATAATACA
>CANOHR010000185.1 GCA_947565875.1 uncultured Pseudoflavonifractor sp. | reverse complement strand
AGCTTGCCCCCCAGGAAGATGGGCTTCAAAAGCTCCTCCGCCCGGAAATTGGTATAGGTCCCCTTCTTCCAGGTGGCGTCAGGATCGAAAAGCTTTAGGGGTTTGGTCTCGTCCACCGTTTCATCGTGGACGGTAATGAGGTCGGCAAAGGCCTTTCCGTCCTCCTTGTCAAAAAGGCGGTACACCTTTTTGAAGTGGGGAGTTGTGATCTTGGCGGGATTCTCGCTGATCTTGATCTTGGGGATCACAGTTCCCTGGGAGTCCTCCACCGCCACCAGCTTATAGACTCCGCCAAAGACGGGGGCGGACTGGGAGGTGACCAACCGCTCGCCGACCCCGAAGGAATCCAGTTGGGCTCCCTGGAGGAGAAGGTCCCGGATGATGTACTCGTCCAAAGAATTGGAGGCGGTGATCTTGCAGTTTGTCAGCCCAGCCTCATCCAGCATTTTCCGGGCCTTCCGGCTCAGGTAGGCAAGGTCTCCCGAATCCAGCCGGATGGCGCAATCAGTGAGCCCCAACTCCTGGAAGACCTGAATGGCGTGGGGAACACCGGACTTTAAAACATTATAGGTGTCTACCAAAAGGGTGGCATTGTGGGGATAAAGCTTGCAATAGGTGCGGAAAGCGGTAAGCTCGTCGGGGAACATCTGGACCCAGGAGTGGGCCATGGTACCCATAGCGGGGGCACCGAAAAGCTGGTCGGCCTGGGTGCAGGCGGTACCGGCACAGCCTGCGATGTAAGCGGCCCGGGCGCCCAGAAGGGCGGCGTCGGGCCCCTGGGCCCGGCGGGAGCCGAACTCCATTACCGGACGGCCTTTGGCGGCGCGGACAATACGGTTTGCCTTGGTGGCGATCAAAGACTGGTGGTTGAGGCACAGCAGGATAAAAGTCTCCACAAATTGGGCCTCAATGGCAGGAGCCCGGACGATGAGGATGGGCTCTCTGGGAAAGACGGGAGTTCCCTCCGGTACAGCCCAGATATTGCCGGTAAAACGGAAATGGCGCAGATGGTCCAGAAATTTTTCGTCAAAGCAGCCCTTGGAGCGGAGAAACGCAATGTCCTCCTCATCAAAGGACAATTCTTCGATATAATCGATGACCTGTTCCAGGCCGGCGGCAATGGCAAAGCCGCCTCCATCGGGGACCGAGCGGAAAAAAACGTCAAAATAGCAGATCTGCCGGGCCATATCCGACTGAAAGTAGCCGTTTGCCATGGTAAGTTCATAAAAGTCGCAAAGCATGGAGTGGTTGAGCCGCTGTTTTTTCATGGGTAGCCCTCCTTACCGGTTCGTTACCGTGATTTGCAGCGCGTTTTCCATCACGTCCAAGGCATTCTCGTGGAGTTGAGGGTCGGGTCCTGCGGTACACCGGGCGTCCACCAGGATCTCTGCCTCAGGAAGGGCAGCCTTTGCGATGACAGCGTTGGAGATGACGCAGATATAAGACACCAACCCCACAAGTTCTACCTGTTCATATCCTCTGCCTTGAAGCCAGAGGCCCAGTTCCTGAGAGGGAAAGGCGGGCTTTTCGATGACGGTATCCTTCGGCTGACGGGCCCTGCCCACTTGCCCGTAGAGCGTCCAGCCGGGGGTCTTACGAAGGCAGTGGGCTACGGGCAGCTTCCGGCCCTCCTGGGTGAGAAGGTAGTCCTCACCGTGGGTATCCAGGGTAAAGGCGATATCGTCTCCGGATGCGCGGTAAGCGGCAATCTTTTGAGCGATTGGACCATCCAGCATTTCCGCACCGGGAAACCCCAGGGTCCCGTCCACAAAATCCTTTTGATAGTCGATAATAAGAAGCAGCTTTTTCATCACAAAGCCTCCCGTAGCGTGGGTCGATCTTGTTTCCCATTATAGCCCTTTTCACCGGGAAAGAAAAGGAAAAAATGAGAAAGGGCGGCTTGACAAAGTTCCTCGTTTCAGTATACAATGACGCTCATATGGTCCCAGCAGGGGCCGGGAGGTTTTCATGCGCATCCAGTTATCCGATCATTTCAATTATTCTACCCTTTTCCGTTTTACCCTTCCCTCCATTATCATGATGATCGTCACCTCCATCTACTCGGTGGTAGACGGCCTTTTTGTGTCCAACATGGTGGGAGACAAGGCTCTGGCAGCGGTGAATATCGTCTACCCTCTTCCCATGATCGTAGGGGCCTTCGGTTTCATGCTGGGCACCGGTGGCAGCGCCGAGGTGGCCCGGGTCATGGGCATGGGGGAGGGCGGAAAGGCCCGGCAATATTTCACCACCCTGATGCTGGTGGTCATTGGGGGAGGCGCTTTGATCTCAGCGGGCTGTATCGCCTTTCTGCGTCCTCTTACTATTTTACTGGGCGCCAACGAGGCGCTGTTGAGCGACGCTATGACCTATGGCTTCCTGATGCTGGCGGGAGCCCCCATCTTCCTTTTGCAGACCAGTCTTCAGAGTTTTCTGGTGGCCGCCGAGCGGCCTAAAATGGGGCTTATGCTGTCCGTGGGGGCGGGACTTACCAACATGGTCCTGGACTATGTGTTTATCGCCCTTTTGAAATGGGGGGTGGCGGGGGCGGCGGCGGCCACCGTTTGCGGATACGCTGTGGGAGGCTTTATCCCTCTGGTCTATTTCCTTTTGCCAAACAAAAGCCCTCTGCGGCTGGTGAAGACCAAACTTTACCCCAGGATGCTTCTGAAAAGCTGCGCCAACGGTTCCTCGGAACTGATGACCAACATCTCTGCCTCTCTGGTGACGGTACTCTACAACCGGAGCCTGATGGATATTGTGGGGGAGGCGGGAGTGGCTGCCTATACAGTGATGATGTACGTGGACTTTATCTTTGTAGCGGCTTTTATCGGCTTTACCATGGGG
>CANOHR010000184.1 GCA_947565875.1 uncultured Pseudoflavonifractor sp. | reverse complement strand
TGGGCAACGTGAAGGACGGCTCCATGACCAAGTATCCCTTCCGGGTGCTGAGCAATACCGACCAGGAGTTGTGCGTCAACAAGGAGGGCAAGCGGTTTGTCCGGGAGGACGGCCGCCGGGACGAGATCTGCACCGCCCTTCTCCAGCAGACCGATTCCACCTGGTTCTTCATCGAGTCCGCTGACGGCGACTACACCGACGTGAAGGAAGCGGTCACCGCCGATGGATTCACCTTCCAGCAGATGGAGGAGGAAGGCTATATCTACATTGCCGACACCATTGAGGAGCTGGCTACCAAGATCGGCTGCGATCCCGCCACCCTGAAGGCCACCGTGGAGGAGTTCAACAAGTCCGTGGACGGAGCTGCCGATCCCTTCGGCCGGACCCTGTTCTCCACGAAGCTTCTTACCGGCCCCTTTGTGGCTACCCCCCGTCAGCCCTGTGTCCACCACACCATGGGCGGCGTGAAGATCAACACCAAGGGCCAGGTCCTGGATACCAAGGGCAACGTTATCAAGGGTCTGGTGGCTGCCGGTGAGATCACCGGCGGCATCCACGGCGGTAACCGCCTGGGCGGCAACGCTGTGGTCGATACCGTGGTCTTCGGCAAGCTGGCCGGCGAGACCATCTCCAAATAAGCGTTTCTCTCCTTTGGAAACAGGGCCGCAGAGGGAGCACCCGCCTCTGCGGCCCGTTTTCATTATTAACGGGGTCGACTCTTGTCAATCCACGCTAAAGTTTGTTATAATAGCTACAATGTTGGAATAAAGGAGAGCGTTATGGATACCAAACAGCTTACCACCTTTGTGACCCTGGTGGAGGTAAAAAACTACATCAAGGCCGCCGAGCGGCTGAACTATGCCCCCTCGACCCTGGCAAAGCACATCCACAGCCTGGAGACGGAGTTAGGGGTCAAGTTGGTGGAGTATCGGGAGAACAAGATCCTTTTGACTGCTGACGGGCAGCGCTTTTATGGGTATGCCGCGAAAATGCTCTCAGTCTATTGGGACGCGGCGGAGGAGTTTTCCAGCCTGGGCGGGGTCCGGGGCGCTATCCGCATCGCGGGAGGCGAGCCCATTGTGGGCTTCAGTCTGGCACGGCTGTTCCTGGATTTCTCCACCCAGTACCCGGAGGTCTCCGTCAATGTCCAGACCACGTGCTGCGCCAGGGTACCGGCCTGGATCCGGGACCGGGAGGTGGATCTGGGGTATATCCATGAGATGGAGCCCATAGAGAATGACGCCTACAGCAGCGTTCCCCTGTTCAGCGAACCCATCTGCTTTCTGACCACCATTAGGAACCCCCTGGCCGGGAAGGGGGAGATCCTTTATAAGGATCTTCAGGGGCAGAAGTTTGCCTTTACCTACGATAACTGCTGCTTTACCGCCGCTTTCCGGGAAAGAATGCGGGAGAAGGGGGTATCCCCGGTCTCTGAACTCTTTTTGGGCAGCGTTTCGGCGGTGACCCGCAGCGTGCTTCAGGATGACCGCATTGCCCTGATCCCCTATTCGGCGCTGCCTCATTTGCAGGGGACGGACCTGGTGTGTCTGGCGTGGAGGGACGAGCCCATCCGTCCCTGGGTCCAGATCATCTATGACCGGAACCGTCGGCTGGACCCGGCGGAGAAGGAACTGATCCGCCAGGCCCAGCGCTTCGCCCAGGAGTTGGTGGCCGGGGACGGGGAGAGGGAGCTTTACGGGTAAGGGAAGATAAATATAAATTTAGCGGTGGTTCCATATCTGGGCGGGCGGACACATGGGTCCGCCCCTACGAGCCCACGTTCGTTAGAAATCTGTAGGGGCGCACCTATGTGTGCGCCCGCAAGGTGGTGCCTTGCTGGACTCTCCTGGAAGAGAGCCATGTCAGGCTCCGAACAGGTCAGGACGTAGGGGAGATCTAAGCCCTCCGATTCCGCGAAACCGGTTCTGGGGCCTTTGGCCCCAGAACCGGTTTCGCTCCACTCCGGGCTTAGCCTCCCCTACTGACCTGTTCTCCACCCTTCTTTGGTAAATTTCCATTTATCTTTCAACAACAAAAAAACATCCGACCCTCGTCAAAAGGGCCGGATGTTTTTTCTTATTCTCCCGCCCCTCCAAACTCCGCGAAGGTAAGCTGCGGGTTGCGCTCCTGGGTCCAGTTTACCGCCCATTTGGAGCCGAAGAGGAGCAATTGACGGCCCTTGAAATCCTCCACCAGCTTGGTGTCGGTACCCAGGGTCAGATTTTCCTCCTTCACCGGTTCTCCGTCCTCGGCGGTGATCCACCGGAGATATTCGTAGGGAAGGCCCTCCATGAAAATATCCACCCCGTACTCGTTCTTCAGCCGGTATTCCAGCACGTCGAACTGAAGGGTGCCTACCACCCCTACGATGATCTCCTCCATGCCGGTATAGGGGGCCTTGAACATCTGAATGGCGCCCTCCTGGGCGATCTGCTCGGCCCCCTTGAGAAACTGCTTGCGTTTCATGGTGTCCAAAGGCCGCACCCGGCGGAAATGCTCGGGGGCAAAGGTGGGGATAGGATCAAACTGGAATTTCTTGCCCGGGGTGCACAGGGTGTCGCCGATGGAGAAGATACCTGGGTCAAAGACGCCGATGATATCGCCTGCGTAGGCCTCCTCTATGATCTCCCGCTCCGCCGCCATCAGCTGTTGGGGCCGGGAGAGGCGCAGCTTTTTGCCTCCCTGAACGTGATAGACCTCTTTGTCCGCGTCAAACCGACCGGACACCACCCGCATAAAGGCGATCCGGTCCCGGTGGTGGGCGTTCATGTTGGCCTGGATCTTAAAGACAAAGGCGGAAAAGTCATCGTCCATGGAGTCGATGACGGTCTCCCCCGCCATCCGGGACAGGGGGGGCGTGGTCATGCGGAGAAAGCCCTCCA
>CANOHR010000183.1 GCA_947565875.1 uncultured Pseudoflavonifractor sp. | reverse complement strand
GTAGAATAGGGCCTTTCCCTTGACGGGCGGGCTTCAAAAGAGTAAAATAGCTTCAAATTCTCCATTCAAGGAGGTATTACATACGATGCGAAGCGATAATGTGACAAAGGGTGTGGACCGGGCTCCCAACCGGTCGCTGTTCTATGCTCTGGGCTACACCAAGGAGGAGTTGGAAAAGCCCCTCATTGGCGTGGTCTGTTCCTATAACGAGATCGTTCCCGGACACATAAACCTGGACAAGATCGCCGAGGCGGTGAAGGCCGGGATCCGGGCAGCGGGAGGCACTCCCGTAGAGTTCCCCGCTATTGCCGTCTGCGACGGTATCGCCATGGGCCATATCGGCATGAAGTATTCCCTGGTCACCCGGGATCTCATCGCCGACTCCACCGAGGCCATGGCTATGGCCCACCAATTTGACGGGCTGGTCATGATCCCCAACTGCGATAAGAACGTGCCCGGCCTTCTCATGGCGGCGGCCCGGATCAACATCCCCACCATCTTCTGCTCCGGTGGGCCCATGCTGGCCGGACGGCTGGAGGATGGCCGGAGGACCTGCCTTTCCCACATGTTCGAGGCGGTGGGCGGCTACTACGCCGGGAAGCTGGACGAGGCTGGAGTGGAGGAATATGAGAACAGCGCCTGCCCTACCTGCGGGTCCTGCTCGGGCATGTATACCGCCAACTCCATGAACTGCCTGACCGAGGCCATCGGCATGGCCCTGCGCGGAAACGGCACCATCCCCGCCGTGTGGTCCGCCCGGCTGCGCCTTGCCAAACACGCGGGTATGCAGATCATGGAACTGGTAAAAAAGGACATCAAGCCACGGGACATCATGACCCCCGCCGCCTTCCACAATGCCGAGACGGTGGACATGGCCCTGGGCTGCTCCACCAACACCATGCTCCATCTCCCCGCCATCGCCCATGAGTGCGGCGTCGAGTTGGATCTGGACCTGTCCAACGATATCTCCTCCAAAACCCCCAACCTCTGCCATCTGGCCCCTGCGGGAGACACCTACATGGAGGACTTGGAGGGTGCGGGAGGGGTCTACGCCGTGATGAAGGAGTTGACCAAAAAGGGCCTTCTGGACACGGATGTTCTTACCTGCACAGGTAAGACTATGGCAGAAAACCTGGAGGGGGTGGAAAACCTCAATGAGGAACTGATCCGCCCCATTGACCGTCCCTACTCTCCCGACGGCGGCATTGCTGTACTGAAGGGCAATCTGGCCCCTGAGGGCTCGGTGGTAAAACGCTCCGCCGTGGCTCCCGAGATGATGACCCACTCGGGCCCCGCAAGGGTCTTTGACAGTGAGGAGGAAGCCATCTCGGCCATCTACGCCGGAAAGATCCAACCGGGCGACGTGGTGGTCATCCGCTACGAGGGCCCCAAGGGGGGGCCCGGTATGCGGGAAATGCTGAATCCCACCTCCGCCATCTGCGGTATGGGTCTTGGGGAGAGCGTGGCCCTCATCACCGACGGACGGTTCTCCGGCGCCACCCGGGGAGCAGCCATCGGTCATGTCTGCCCTGAGGCGGCTCAGGGCGGTCCCATCGCCCTGGTGGAAGAGGGGGACATGATCTCCATCGACATTCCTTCCTGCTCCATCACCCTGAATGTGGAAGAGAACACTCTGGCCCAGCGGAAGGCCAAGTGGGTCTGCCCCGAGCCCAAGGTAAAGACCGGGTATCTGGCCCGGTATGCCAAGCTGGTGACTTCAGCGGCCAAGGGTGCGGTGCTGGAGTAAATGACTTTTTATCCAAAAGGACACTCTCCCGGGAGGGTGTCCTTTTGGAATAAATATATCGGGGGAAGGTATTGCCATCCAGCCCGTCATTACGAGGGCCCGAAAAGGCCCGTGGCAACCCGTACTCCCCGTACGCCGGAAGGGGAAACGATATCGTAACGGCATCCTGCCGGACCGTCGGGGACGACGGTCCCTACGGAAAGGCGCCGCCGCACCTGTGTGGGCGCACAATACCCGCAAGGGGTACGCCCCACCCCTAAGGTCACTTTGCTTCCCAAGGGCTGGACAGTTCTCCGGGCTTAGCCTCCCCTACCGGCCTGTTCTCCGCCCTCCTTTCCTCCCCTAAACACCACGGTCCCGGCAGAGTTTTCTGCCGGGACCGTGGTGTTTATATTTTTCAAAAGGGCTGGGGGCCGTCGCCGTCGGTTTGGGAACGGTAATCATAGTCCGGGCCGGCATAGCCGCCGGAGGGCTGGCTGGGGCCGGTGATGGCGTCATAGAAATTGGCCTCCGACGCTTGCTGGTAGGGCAGGATCCAGAAGGCCAGCACGTTTGTAACCACCACCGGAAGGAACCAGGACAGCAGGGTGCCCAGAGCAGCGGAAAGAAGCGCCCAGCCAAAGAAGGAAATATCCAACACAAAAAGGCTCCACTTCCATCCCTTCATGACCGTTTTGCTCCGGCGGACCGCCTGCCGGGCTGTACAGCCGGGGTCGTCCAGAATAAAATAGTAACTCAGACGATACCGGTAACTGGCTGCCATCATAGCAATGAGACCTACTGAAGTAGTGATATAGACCGCGTCCAACACTTCTACCTGGGCCAGAGCCAGAATGACGCTGAACGGCAGGACCACCGCCAAGGTCCACAGCAAGGTAAACAGATCCACCAAAATGCTGGTCCCCAGGACCCGCAGAGGCCTGGCAAACCCGTCAAACAGATGACGCACACCGGGCTGCTCATTCCGGGCCATACGGAGAGCGTATGAGGTATAACCGAAGCTCATAAAGAGGCTGTAAAAGCCAAAAAGAAATTGTACACCTGCCAGAAAATACAGATCCTGCTGGTGTTCCTGAAAAATAAAGTTCAGGATCTCCTCCGCCTCATACCCCAAAGCGGCATATTGAAGGATATCTGCG
>CANOHR010000182.1 GCA_947565875.1 uncultured Pseudoflavonifractor sp. | reverse complement strand
CCCCCTTGTCCATATCCCAGTCAGTGACCACCACCAGGGTCCGTTCGCTCATCATGGGAATGGCGTTTACCGTCTCATGAAGGCGGGACAAGGTAAAATCTTTACCGGAAATGGCATGATAATTAAAGTCGTCCAACCCGCCGGTAAGCAGGAGTTCCTTCAGCGCCTCCAGGCTCCGGTCCCGGAGATAGGTCTCCTCACCGTGAAAAACATACAGACTTCCGGCGCTGCCCGCCGCCAACTCCCGGCGCAGTTCATTGTAGGAGGGATCCTCCCCCTTTTTTGTACTTGTCCCTCTTTTAGGGCTTGCCATGGGGTAATCCCCCTTTCTCTGTAAGTAGGGCCCACCCTTCGCAGTAGCCCTGAGAGAGAAAGTATACCACAGGCGGCGGGATTTTGCAAATGTATCGACCTTGACGGAAGGGAGTGAGCCGAGTAAAATAGAGCCAAAAGAAAGGTGGGATCTTCTATGCTTCAGCTTCGCGCCAGAGACTATGGGATCGTAGTGGGAGAACTTCCCGCTGGCGGCCGAAATAAAATCACCGATGTACCCGGAATTACGGTGGGCCATTATACGGTGGATACCGACGAACATAAGACAGGGGTGACGCTGCTCCTTCCCTGTCCCGAAAATCCTTTTACCCATAAGCTTCCTGCCGCCGCCTTTGTCCTCAATGGCTTTGGCAAAAGCCTGGGGCTGGTGCAGGTGGAGGAACTGGGTACTCTGGAGACCCCCATTGCCCTGACCAACACCTTAAATGTGGGACTGGTCCACGACGCACTGGTGGAGTATATGGTCTCCCGCTGTGAGGCGGAAGGTCTTGAGCTTCGCTCGGTGAATCCAGTGGTCTGCGAATGCAATGACGGAGGACTCAACCACATCCAGAAGCGGGCCGTAGGGCAAGAGGCCGTCTTTGCCGCCTTTGCTTCTGCCGGGCCCGATTTTGACGAAGGCGACGTGGGCGCCGGAAAGGGTATGGTGTGCCACGGGCTGAAGGGCGGGATCGGATCCTCCTCCCGGAAAATGGAGATCGAAGGGTCTGTCTATACTATGGGAGCCCTGGTGCTGGCAAACCACGGAAGCATGAAGGATCTGACCATAGGCGGCCAGTTCATCGGTCCCCGGTTGGATGAAGCGAAAGCGGCCAGGGAGTCGGATATCGGCTCCTGCATCGTCCTTCTGGCCACCGACCTTCCCCTGGACAGCCGCCAATTGAGCCGGGTAGCCAAGCGGGCCTCGGTGGGGCTGGCCCGGCTGGGTTCCTTCATTGGCCAGGGAAGCGGAGAGATCTTTCTGGCCTTCTCTACCGCCAATCCCTTCAACGGCAAGGAGGAGTCAGCCTTCCGGCAGACAACGGCCTTTCACGAAGACAAACTGGACCTTCCCTTTCGGGCAGCTGCGGAGTGTGTGGAGGAAGCGGTCCTGAACTGTCTTTTTACCGCCCGGACCTGTACCGGATGGGATGGAAAGACGGTGTGGGGGCTTACAGAGTTGTGGAAGCCGGAATAAATAGCTTCGATCAGCAAAGGCAAACGCGGGGTTTTGCGGGGCCCTAGCCACACCCCGCAGGCGGACTGTCACCCGGCAAGGGGGAGAACGTCGTCAACGCACCCTTTGGGGCCCTCTGGAGCGTGTTTACCTTTGTCAAGCGAAGCTATCCTAAAAATATGTAAGGGCCGCTGCCGGTTTTGGCAGCGGCCTTCGTTCAGGCTTCTTTCTCAAAGAGTTCCTTCCCCACCCCACATACCGGGCAGGTCCAATCCTCCGGGACCTGATCCCAGGGGGTGCCGGGGGCCAGGTTTCCCATGTCTCCCTCCGACGGGTCATAGATATAACCGCAAACGGTACAGACGTATTTTTCCATTCTTTCACTTCCTTTCTCCCGAGATCCATTCGCTCCATTCGTCCAAAAGCTCTATGGCCTTGAACTTCACCACATAGCCCTCGCTTTCCCCGGTGACCAGCCGGACCTGGCCCTCAGAAAAGCTGCCGGCCCGTTCCGCCACCGTCTCGCTCACCGAGCCCAGGCACAAAGGCGGAAAGACCACGCACCACCAGTTATGCCCCGCCCCTTCCCCCAGAGTGATCCGAAGGGCAGCGTACCTGCCCGCAGGCAGGGCAAAATCCTCATATTCCTTCGTGGGAAACCATGCGTCCTCCTCAATGGAGGCTGTAACCTCCACCCCCTCTCCCACCACCTCCGCTCCGATTTGAGCAAGGGCGGGAAGATTTTGTGAGAGAAGTTCCAGTGCCTCTTGCCGGTCGGCGGCTCCCTCCAGCCAAGGGCCCACCTCCTCCAGCACCGCATCCCGGACCCGCAGCTTTACCGCCTGGTCCTCTTCCGAATCGGAGGCCGCTACCACATGGAGCCTTACCATCTGCCCCGCCAATGCCTTCTGCTGCCCGGTCAGCCATGTCCCTGTCAAGAGCGCAAAGCCCATACCAAAGAGTAGGGCCGCCTCCCAGCGGCGAAAGGAAATTTTATTGCCATGTACCAAATGGGCCACACCTTTCTATGTGAGATATGCCCATTTTCTCCATGTTCGATTTGATTTATACCTTTTCAAATTCTTTGGGCTTTATGATCTTTCTCCAGGAAGCCTTTTTGAAAATATCTTCTCTAAAAACACACAAACGCTCCCATTTGTTCTGTCTAAAATGTTTTTAGCCGCAATTCACATCAGCGGTGCAAACATTCGCAGGAGTGAACGGAACAGGAGGCGGAAAAAAGAGTGGTTCCTGGCGTCCTCCAAAGTGATCTCCCTGCTCTTTTCAAGGGTATCCAGAATGTCCTCCTTTACCTTCAACACCGTAGGCCCGCCGCAGAGCCAGACCCCATTTTCAAAGTGCAGAAACATACTGCGGTAATCCATATTCACTGTCCCCACAGTAGCGTAAACATCGTCCACCGCGAAACACTTGGCAT
>CANOHR010000181.1 GCA_947565875.1 uncultured Pseudoflavonifractor sp. | reverse complement strand
GTACCAGAACAGGCAGGATGAATTGGAAATAGGGCTTGAGATACCGGGGCATTTTCAGGCCTGAGCCGGTGTTGGCCTCTTTGAGGTAGTTGTCATATCCCCAGCCCCACTTAGTGACGCAGAAGAGAAGATAGACAAGGGAGCCCAAGGGCAGCAGAAGGTTGCTTACCAGGAAGTCCTCAAAATCCAGCACGTCTTTTCCCAGGAGCTGCACCCCGCTCCACAGGTTGTTGCCCAGTACGCAGGGCATGCTGGCCAAAAGAATGAAGAGACAGTTGAGTACCGCCGCCTTTCTCCGGGACCAGCCGAAGTTGTCGATACAGTTGGCCTGGAGGTTCTCAAACACGGCGATAACGGTAGAGAAGCTGGCGAAGGTCATAAACAGGAAGAACAGGGTCCCCCAAAGCCGTCCCCCCGCCATATTGAGGAAGACCTTAGGCAGGGTCATGAAGATGAGGGAGGGGCCGCTGTCCGGCTCCACCCCGAAGGAGAAGCAGGCGGGGAAGATGATGAGCCCCGCCATCAGAGCCACAAAGGTGTCCAGGGAGCAGATCCTTACCGCTTCTCCGGTGAGGGTGTGATCCTTCGACATATAGCTTCCGAAAACCTCCATGGCGGCAATGCCCAGGCTCAGGGTAAAGAAAGCCTGGTTCATGGCGGCGGTGACTACTTTCCCAAGTCCCGCCTGGGCAGCCCTCTGAAAATCGGGGAGAAGGTAGAACCGGACCCCCTCCATGCCGCCGGGAAGGGTAAGGCTGTGGACGGCAAGCAGAGCGATGAGGCCCAAAAGCCCCAGCATCATTACCTTGGTGATCCGCTCCAGCCCCTTCTGAAGGCCGAAGCTGCAGATCAAAAAGCCGCCCAGCACGGTGGCGGCCATCCAGCCGGTCATCTCTCCCACATTGGCGCGCATGTCAAAAAAAACCTGGTTGACGGCTTCTCCCTCCAGCCCGGTGAAGGTGCCGGCGGCAAACTTGAAGAAGTAGCCCATCATCCAGCCGGAGACGGTGGTATAGTACATCAT
This sequence comes from uncultured Pseudoflavonifractor sp., assembly GCA_947565875.1. Taxonomy (GTDB): domain Bacteria; phylum Bacillota; class Clostridia; order Oscillospirales; family Oscillospiraceae; genus Vermiculatibacterium. Next base: position 1,919 of record CANOHR010000181.1, on the reverse strand, counting down.
GAGAAGGCAGCACCCCGCTACGCAAAACCAGCCGTGGAGGTGCCACTTGCTCCCCTTGGGCTCCAGGGCCTTGTAGCCCACCACCGCGCTTTTCCTGCTGGCGCGGCCCACCGCCAGCTCCATGGTGAGGACGGGGACGCCCATCAGCACCAGGAACAGCAGGTAGAAAAGCACGAATATCCCGCCGCCGTTTTGCCCCGTCACATAGGGGAACTTCCATACATTGCCGATCCCCACGGCGCACCCGGCGCTGACCAGCAGAAATCCCAGCCGGGACCGAAAATTTTCTCGCTCCATAGTTTCCCTCTTTCTTTCCGTTGTTGCTCAAAAAATAGGCTGTTTCCATCGTATGATACCTGACAAAGAGGGAAAAGTCAATGGTCCATAGGGCCCGGGACGATCAAAAAGACTTCAATTGGGAAAGGTAGGCCCTTTTTGCGCGGGAGATAGAAGCGCCGTCCTCTTATCTTTCGGAAACGTTATCCTGCATTTTGCCGATAAGGTATTTTCTTGGGACGGATCTTGTTGTATAATCTCTATAAGACGAGTTAGAAACGAAGGGGAGGGGGAAAGTATGTTTTGCAACGCGGAATATCCATCCCCCATAGGGACTCTGACCCTGGTCTGCGACGGCGAGGGTGAAGCCCTTGTGGGGCTGTGGCTGGAGGGGCAGAAATATTTTATGGCCTCCCTGCCGGAGCTACCCCGGAGAGGGGAAGATAAGCCGGTCCTTCTTCAGGCAAAGGAGTGGCTGGACCGCTATTTTGCCGGAGAAAGGCCGGAAATTTCCGAACTGCGTTTGACTCCTCTGGGGGGAGCGTTCCGGCAGGGAGTGTGGGAGATCTTAAAGGCCATTCCCTACGGAGAGGTAACGACCTATGGGGAGGTTGGAAGAAAACTGGCAGGGGAGCGGGGGCTTGCCTGCGTATCCGCCCGGGCGGTGGGGGGTGCGGTGGGCCATAATCCCATCTCCATCCTTATTCCCTGCCACCGTGTGGTAGGCGCCGACGGCGGCTTAACGGGGTATGCTGGAGGGCTCGAAAAGAAAATATGGCTTTTAAAGCATGAGGGCGTAGATATCACAAGGCTTTGCATGCCAAATGGGGGAGGATAGGCCATGCGTATCATTATTTCCCCTGCGAAGAAAATGAGGGTGGACCGGGATAATTCTCCTGTGGAGGCCTTGCCCTTGTTTCTGGAGGAAACCGGAAAGCTGATGACCGCTCTGCGCAGCCTTTCCGACGAAGAACTTCAGAAACTCTGGAAATGTAATGACGGTATAGCCCGGCAAAATCTGGAGCGCCTTCGGACTATGGACCTGCGGCAAAATCTGACCCCGGCCATCCTGGCCTACGAGGGGATCCAGTACCGCTATATGGCGCCTGGAGTGATGGAGAGGGGGCAGTTGGAGTATCTGCGGGAGCATCTGCGGATATTATCCGGCTTTTACGGTCTGCTGAGGCCCTTTGACGGGGTGACGCCCTACCGGCTGGAGATGCAGGCCCGCCTTTCCGTAGGCGGTTGTCAGGATCTGTACGCATTCTGGGACAGCCGTCTGGCCCGATGTCTGTTGGAGGAGACGGATCTGGTACTGAACCTTGCCTCCCAGGAGTATAGCCGTGCGGTAGAGCCCTGGCTGCCGCCTGAGACCCGGTTTTTGACCTGCATCTTTGGGGAACGAAGGGATGGCAGGATCGTAGAAAAGGGGACCCTGTGCAAGATGGCCCGGGGACAGATGGTTCGCTGGCTGGCGGAGAACCGGGTGGAGGAGCCTCGGGAGATCAAAAATTTTTCTGACCTGGACTATTGTTTTTCTCCGGGGGATTCTACAGATAATACATACATATTTATCAAAGGAGGACGTTAAACATGTTGGAAGTCGGTATGAAAGCGCCGGATTTTACTTTGCCGGACAAGGA
>CANOHR010000180.1 GCA_947565875.1 uncultured Pseudoflavonifractor sp. | reverse complement strand
ACAAATACGGCCCTGAAACAGTGGAATTGGAACTTCGGGACCAATACTACAATATGAAAGCCCAGATCGAGCCCCATATGCACCTGATCCACCGTGCCAAGACCGCCTTCCGTAAAGCGGGAGTGGAACCAAAGGAAGTAGCCATCCGCGGTGGAACCGATGGGGCAAGGCTCTCCTATGAGGGGCTTCCCTGTCCCAACCTCTCCACCGGAGGGGTCAACTTCCACGGACCCCAGGAATATATCCCGGTCCCCTCCCTGGAAAAGATGGTGGAGGTGCTGGTCCATCTGGTCACGGCAGAACCTCTCTAAACGCTTCCCCGCTCTTTGGGGTGCGGCACAATATGTCTTATTTGCAAACTGCCCCCGGATGTGTTGAGAACATCCGGGGGCAGTCTTTTTATACCCAGCTTTCCTCGTTTTCCTGCTTCCGCTCTCTGGTCATCAACTCTACCATGGCCTCCCGGGGATCCCGCCCCTCATATAAGACCTGACAGGCCGCCTGGGTGATGGGCATCTCCACCCCCACCTTGTCGGCCAGAGCCTTGGCATTGGCGGCGGCGTAGTAACCCTCCACCACCATACCCATCTCCTTCACTGCCTGGTCGGGAGGCGTCCCCTTCCCGATAGCGATGCCGCAGCGGCGGTTCCGGGAGTGCATGGAGGTACAGGTAACGATCAGATCCCCCAGACCCGCAAGGCCCGCGAAGGTCTCCTTTCTTCCTCCCAAGGCCTCCCCCAAACGGGCCACCTCGGTAAGCCCCCGGGTCATAAGGGCCGCCTTGGTGTTGTCCCCGTAGCCAAGACCGTCGCTGATCCCGGCGCAGAGGGCAATGACGTTCTTCAACGCGGCGCCCAACTCCACTCCCACCACGTCGTCGGTGGTGTAGACCCGGAACCGCTCGTTCATAAAGAGGTCCTGGACCAGCTTGGCGCTCTTCTCATCCTTAGAGGCGGAAACTACCACGGTGGGGATCTTTCTTCCCACTTCCTCGGCGTGGGAGGGCCCGGACAGAGCCACTATGGGATGGTCCTCCCCCACCTCTTGGGCTATGGCCTCGGTATGCGTAAGAGAGGACTCCTTTTCTATCCCCTTGGATACAGAAACAATGACCGTACCATGCGCCAAAAGAGGCTTCATCTGTCGAGTCGTGGTCCGTACAGCGAAGGAGGGGGTAGCCAAAACCACCACGGCGCTCTCTTTCACGCAGGATATGTCGGCGGTCAGGGACAGAGATTCCGGCAGAGCCACACCGGGAAGGACAGGGTTCTCCCTTTTTTCCCGGAGGGCGGCGGCCTCCTCCTCCCTATAGGACCAGAGGGTAACATTGTTACCGTTTTCCAGCAGAAGAAGGGCCAGGGCAGTACCCCAGCCGCCGGAGCCGAGAACGGTGATATTCATAAAGCTTCCTCCTTATAAAGTGATCCCTTGATCGCGGGCCGCTGGGGACAGCGGCCCTTACAAAGGGGGCACGATATGTAGGGGTGTACAGTGTGCGCCCGAAGTAAGATATCGGGTCAATGGGGGTACACACTGTGCGCCCCTACGATTTTTTATGGAAGGACAGCTTATTTTCCTTCCCCTTCAAAAGCCGTTTGATGTTTTCCTTGTGCTTCCATATGATAAGCGCCCCCAAAACAACGGACAGGGCTACAACAGCAGGTTCCCGGCTCACAAGGAACCATGTACCGAAGGGAAAGGCTCCGGCAGCATAGACCGAACCCAAAGACACATACCGGGTCAGGGCCACCAGCAGGATAAAGCCACCCCAGACCAGCAGGGCCAACCGCCAGTCGATCATAATAGCGATGGTCCCGCCCGAAAGGATCCCCTTTCCCCCCTTGAAATCAAACATGCAGGGGAACATATGGCCCAGAAGGCAGGCAAGCCCCGCCCAGTATTTCGCGATCAGAGCGCTCTCCGGACCCAGGAAGGAATCAATGATCCACACCGACGCCAGCACCGCCACGATGGCCTTTACCACATCCAAAAGGATGACCACCAGCGTCAAAGCCCCCCCAAAGGTCCGGAAGAAGTTGGTCAGCCCCGCGTTGCCGCTTCCGTGGGTGCGCACGTCATCCCGAAGGATATACTTGGAAACAATGACCGCCCCGTTGAAGCAGCCGCAGAGATACGCGAAGGCCCCTGATAAAAGAAGCAGGACCGTAGGACTGAGATTCAATTCCTTCACGATAGCATTCCAGTTCATCCTTTTCCCTCCTCAATCGCCTTTCTGCCGGATGGTAAGCTTCACCGGAGTCCCACTGAGACCGAAGGTGGCCCGGATCTGATTTTCGATATACCGCTGATAGGAAAAATGGAAGATCTCCGCCCGGTTGCAGAAGATCACAAAGTGGGGAGGCTTTACCCCCACCTGGGTCATATAGTAGACCTTCAGGCGCTTGCCCTTATCGGTGGGCGGCTGGACCCGGGCGGTGGCGTCGGCCAGGACGTCGTTGAGCATGCCGGTGGATATGCGCATAGAGGCCTGGGCGTTTACGTCGTTGATGACCGCGAAGAGCTTATCCACCCGGGACCCGGTGAGGGCGGAGAGAAAGACGATGGGGGCGTAGTCCATATAGGCAAGGTCCCGGCGGATGTCCTTCACCATGTTGTCCATGGTCTTGTCATCCTTCTCCACCGCGTCCCACTTGTTTACCACGATCACACAGGCCTTTCCCGCCTCGTGGGCCAGGCCCGCCACCTTGGTGTCCTGCTCGGTGACCCCCTCATTGGCGTCAAGGAGGATCAGGCACACGTCGCTTCGCTCAATAGCCATGGTGGCCCGAAGGACGGAAAACTTCTCCACCCGGTCCTCCACCCGTGACTTTCTTCTCATGCCCGCGGTGTCGATGAAGAGGTATTTGCCGTCCTTGTTCTCAAAATAGTTGTCGATGGCGTCCCGGGTGGTGCCCGCCACATTGGAGACAATAACTCTCTCCTCTCCCAGGATCCGGTTGACC
>CANOHR010000179.1 GCA_947565875.1 uncultured Pseudoflavonifractor sp. | reverse complement strand
CCATGATGGAAGAAGGCATGAACCAGGCGAAGGCCGACAGGGGCGTCTCTTTGGAGGAAGCCTTTGCCGCATTGGAACAGGGCGTGTAAGGTGGAGCGTCATGAGGTAAAGGTAACCCCCTATGCCTTGCGGCAGATGCGGGATATTACCCAGTATATTTCCGCCACATTGCAATCGCCGGAGAACGCTAAAGCTTGGCTGGATAGGATGAAAAAAGAACTGGCTTTACTGTCCTCCATGCCGGAGCGGATACCTTTGACGGAAGAGGAGCCGTGGCACAGCGAGGGCGTCCATAAGATGGTGGTAAAAAATCACCTTGTCTATTTCTGGGTGGATGCACTCCACCTGCGGGTGTGGATCATCGCCGTTGTTTATGGGCGGCAGAGCCAGAGGGAGCAGTTGGATCGGATGGATATGGAACTTTTTGACTGAGTCCGGCCTTCCCACGCTTCTGCCTATTTTTGTACTCCTAAGCGGCAGGTCGGACGTTTGAATTGTCTCGTGGGTGCCAGAAGCGGCGGCGACCGAAGGGTCTCCGCCGTTTCTCTTTTTGGGTCCAGTGGTTTTGGGGCGGGGGATGGCGAGGGAGGGACAAAAAACTGGTGGTATTTGCATGCCCCTTTTAATTGCAATTACCTTCCGTTTCCTATATAATAAGAAGGAACAAATTAGAAGACAGGTGGAAAAGGGGGGCTTACGATGAAAGGGATCCGGACTATCGTGTCTGCGTGCTTGGTTTTGGCGCTGCTGGGCGGCGTGGGGGTCGGCGCCGCGGAGCCGGAGAAGGACGCCTTTACGCTGGGGATCTATACGACTACCGATATGGTGGGGAAATGCAGTGACTGGGACCCCCTTTTTGACGAGGAAGTCCCGGACAGCTATCTGAAGGTAGCTTCCGCCATGGCGTTGGAACGGAAGTCCAACGACGCTGTGATCCTGCTGGATAACGGTGGCTTCACGGGAGGCAGTTCTGTGACATGGAGCAATCAGGAGACCGGGAGCGGAGAGAAAGACCCTCTGACCCTCAGCCTTCGCTACTGTGGGTACGACGCCGTTTCCCTCGGCACCCAGGAATTCCGCTTTGACGAAGAGGCACGGGAGTCCTTTAAGAAGGGTCTGACCGCAGAGACTGATTTCGGCGCCAGAGTGGAGGCTCTTTGCGCCAATGGAGTAAAGAAGGGGCAGCAGTCCGGGGAAAAGCCCTATGTGGTACGGAGTTTTAAAGCCTTCGAGCGGGAATACCGGGTTGGGATCCTGAGTTTTGGGGAGGTAGAGCGCCCGGAACAGACCTGGTCTGGAGAATACGAAGGCGTGAATTTTCCTTATGAGGAAAATCAAGCCGCTTCTCTGGCTTATGCGTGGGAGCAGGAGTGGAAAAAGGTCCTTCGGGAAGAGGAGAAATGTGACTTTGTCATTGTAATGCTTCCCTTTGGAAGTGGGAGCGCTCAGGAGGCCTCCGGCGGCGTGGAGCAGGAGGACCGGGTGGCAAGTTTTGTCCGGAACACCACGGGGATCGATATGGTCGTGGCGGGTCGGGATCATGTTTCCGGCGTATCGGCGCTTATGACGCCGGCGGGCAAGGTGATCCCGGCGGTCAACGGCGGAGGCTCGGGACTGACAAAGACCGTACTGAAGTTCCAAAGAGATGGGTCCTTTATGGTGGTGCGCAGCGAATGTCTGGAGCTTGTGGACTATGAGAACGATGAGGGGTTAAAGGGGCTGATGAAGCCCTATTATGAAAGTGCGGTCTCCTTTGTGGAGGAGAGGATCGGGACGCTGACCAGAGGATGGGACAGCGATACCAGTCACTATTACGCCACCGACGATACGACGGACCTGTTTCATGAGATCCAGATTTGGGCTACGGGGGCGGAGTTGTCAATCTTGGATGCCGGAATGCTGGAGGGAGTTTCCGTGGCCCAGCTTTCCAGGCAGGCGGGAGGGACGCCCATCTCCATCAAGGATTGCTGGGCACTCTTTCCCTATGGAGATTACCGGCTTTGCGTGGTAGAAATGACGGGGAGACAGATCAAGGATTGGTTGGAACGCTGTGTCAGCACCTACACGGTGAATAAGCAGGGGAAGATCACCGGCGGCGGTATGGGCGCCGATCAGATCGCCAATCTGCACTATGAAGTCTATCTGGGTGCGCCGATTGGCTCCAGGGTGGAAAACATTACCTACCAGGACAAACTTGTCACCGAGCGCCAGACCTTCCGGGTGGCGGTAAGCTCCCGCCGTCTCAGTGCCGACGCCGCCCAGGATGAATATGGCTGGTATGCCGCAACGGGGATCGGCCTGGAGGGAGAAAAGGTGCTGTGGGACAGCGCCCAGTCTCAGGAGTTTGGAGGAAAAGGCGGTTCTTTCTTCTCCATCTTTGTGGACTATATAAAAACAATGGAGGCCCAGGGAAAGCGGATCATGCCTACCGAGCCCAGGGGCTTTTGGACCGTGGATCCCGGAGACAGCGCAGAGGTGCTCTCGCCGGTGACAAGGCTGGAATTGATCCAGCAACTCTATCAACTTTCCGGTGAGGAAGGGAACGAGCCTCGGGCGCCCTTTTCCGACGTGAACAATGATCCGGCGGTGAACTGGGCTTATGCCGTCGGGATATCCAGGGGCAATGGCAGCGGTCAATTCTGCCCCCAGGAAGCCATTACCAGGGAACAGGCCATGGTCATGTTTTTCCGTTATGACCAGGCCCGGGGCAAGGTGCCGGAAAAGGACTGGCAGGTGGGCGTTACCTATGTGGACGCCGCCAAGATCTCCGTGTGGTCCGGCGAGGCGCTTATGTGGAATGAGATCTACAATTACCTGACCCCTGACGTTGAGAATTACCTTCGGCCGGACGAAAAACTAATGCGGGGACAGTTGGACGCGGTCATAGAGAAGATGAAATAAAGAGAGAAAAATAAAGAGGAAGAAGAAGAAGAGGAAGAAGAAGAAGAAGAAGAAGAAGAAGAAGAAG
>CANOHR010000178.1 GCA_947565875.1 uncultured Pseudoflavonifractor sp. | reverse complement strand
CAGGTAGCCGAACACATTTCCATCCCGGTCGATCATAAAGGTGGTGGGAAAAGCGCTGATGCCGTAGCCATCGAAAAGGCTTCCCTCGGTATCCATCAGCACCGGGTAGGTGTAGCCGTTCTCCTCCAGAAAGTCGGCGATCTCCTCCTGGGTCTTCTCTTGTCCCGCCTCCGGCCAGGCCACCCCCAGCACGATGAGGGCATTGTCCCCCTCCCTCTCATAGTTCTCATAGAGTTGCTGGATCTCCGGCATCTCCGCCTTGCAGGGGGGACACCAGGTAGCCCAGAAGTTGAGGAAGATGGTCTTGCCCTTGTAATCTGCCAGACTGTGGCTGTTTCCAAACTGGTCCGAAAGGGTAAAGTCCAGGGCGGGGATGGCGTCAGGGTCGGCCGTGGGCTCGGGAGAGGGCTCCGGCTCCTGCGTTGGACTGGGCGTGGGGGAGGGCGCTGCCTCAGATGAGTGAGTGGACTCAGGGGGCGGGACCACCTCCGGGGAGGGGGTAGGCTCCGGCTCAGAGGCAGCGGAAGGGGCAGGCTCCGGCTCAGAGGCAGCGGAAGGGGCAGGCTCCGGCGTGGGAGAGGGACTCTGTCCGGCCTGGGGGACCGGAAGGCTCTCCTCCGGGGAGGGCAGCGTTCCGGGCAGGGTCTCCACCACCGGGGGCGGGACGCTCTGTCCGGAGAACCCGGACAACCAGCCGGAAAGCCGGTCCATCTGCCCGGTGAGCATCAGCGTCCCCATCAGGAGCATCAGTACTCCCCCTGCCTTCACGGTATACCGCATCCCATTCCGGTGGGCCTTAAAGAACTCCAACAGGGTGGTGGTGAAAAGCCCCACCGCCAGAAAGGGCAGTACAAAACCCAGGGTATAGACTCCCATCAGGGCCATCCCCGCCGTCCGGGTGGCGGAGGAGGCCGCCATCAGCAGCACGGTGGTCATGGCGGGCCCCACGCAGGGGGTCCAGGCAAAGCTGAAGGTAAAGCCCATCAGAAGGGCCGTCAGGGGGGACATGGCCATCTTATCCAGCCGGAAGGGAAGCCGCAGCTCCCGGTCCAAAAGGGCGGAGGAGCCGAAAACACCCAACTGGTAGAGACCGAAGAGGATGATCAGCACTCCCCCCACCTTGACGAAAGCATCCTGTCCCTTCAGAAGAACGCCGCCCAACGCGGAGGCTCCCAGCCCCAGCAGCACAAAGGCGAAGCTGACCCCCAACACAAAAAACAGGGTGTGGAGCAGCACCTTCTTCCGGTCATAGCGGACAATTCCGTCCTCTCCCCGGACTCCCGTTCCCCCGGAAAGATAGCCTATGTAAAGGGGAAGCAAAGGCAGAACACAGGGGGAGAAAAAGCTGAGAAGGCCCTGAAGAAATACGGTCAGGGCGGGAACGCTCACATTGACTTGAAACCCCATACGCTCACTCTCTTTTCTCTGGTTTTTGGGTAAACGGCGGCGGCAGAGCTAAAAGCCCTGCCGCCGCGCCGCGTTATACCTCCATAATGACGGGCAGGATCATGGGATTGCGGCGGGTCTTTTTGAAGAGGTAGCCGCTCAGCTCGTCCCGGATGTCGCCCTTGACGGCGTTCCAGTCCCAGCGGTTGGCCCTCTGGCTCTTCTCCAGAGCCTCCAGGGCCACCGTCTTCAGTTCCTCCATGAGCCCCTCGGACTCCTTCACGTAGATAAAGCCCCGGGTGATAATGTCGGGCCCGGAGAGAAGACCCCCATCCTCGGAGGAGACGGAGCAGACCACCACGATCATGCCGTCCTCCGCCAGGTGCTTCCGGTCCCGGAGGACCACAGCCCCCACGTCGCCTACCCCGTAGCCGTCCACAAATACCCGGCCCGCAGGGACTACACCGTTGACACGAACGGCATTGTGGCTGACCTCAATGACCTTTCCAATATCGGATATGACAATGTTCCGGGGATCCATGCCCATCTCCTGGGCCAGCTTGGAGTGGATCTTCAAATGCCTCTGCTCCCCGTGGACGGGAATAAAGAACCTGGGCTTCAGAAGGGCATGGATGATCTTCAGTTCATCGGCGCAGGCGTGGCCGGAAACATGAAGCTCCCCCTGCCGCTCATCCACCACCTCGGCGCCCTTGCGGTAAAGCTCGTTGATAACGCTTCCGATGGCGTTCTCATTGCCCGGTATGGCGGAGGCGGAGAAGATCACCCGGTCCCCCGCCTGGATCTCGATCTGCCGGTGGGTGTTGAAAGCCATCCGGGTCATGGCGGACATGGTCTCGCCCTGACTGCCGGTGGTGACTACACAGATCTTATTCTTGGGAAGGCCCTTGATCTGGTTGATATCCACCAAAACCCCGGAGGGGATATTCATATAGCCAAGTTCGGTGGAGACCTTGATGGCGTTCTCCATACTCCGGCCGGTGATGGCCACCTTCCGTCCATACTTGGCAGCTACCGAGATGATCTGCTGGATCCGGTCCACGTTGGAGGCAAAGGTGGCGATGATGATCCGCTCCTCACAGCCCCGGAAGAGGGCGTCGAAGGAGGCGCCCACGCTCCGCTCCGACTTGGTGTAGCCGGGCCGCTCCACATTGGTGGAGTCGCACAGAAGGGCCAGTACCCCCTCCTTCCCCAACTGTCCCAGCCGGGCCAGGTCGATCATGTCTCCTGAGACAGGAGTGGTGTCGATCTTGAAGTCGCCGGTGTGGACGCATACCCCCAGGGGGGTGCGGATGGCAAAGGCCACCGCGTCGGCAATGGAGTGGTTCACGTGGATAAACTCCACCCCGAACCGGCCCGCCTTCACCGTCTCCCCCGCCTCGCAGGTGATGAGCCGGGTCTTGCCCAGCAGGTGGTGTTCCTCCAGCTTCAGCTTGATAAGCCCCGCCGACATGCGGGTGGCGTAGACGGGCACGTTCAGCTCCCGAAGCAGATAGGGAAGGGAGCCGATATGGTCCTCATGACCGTGGGTGATGAAGATACCCCGGATCTTATCCCGGTTCTTGATGAGATAGGTAAAGTCGGGGATGACCA
>CANOHR010000177.1 GCA_947565875.1 uncultured Pseudoflavonifractor sp. | reverse complement strand
AAGACCGCCATCTATAACATATTGACCGAGTTAGGAGTATGACTATGAATGAAACTCCCTGCCGCGTAGGCTTTGCTTTCTGCGGTTCCTTCTGTACATTTTCCACCGCCATGTCCGCCCTGGAGGCGGTAAAGGCCCGTTTCGGGGACGTCACCCCCATCGTCTCGGAAAACTCCGCCGCCCTGGACACCCGCTTCGGGGATGCCCACAACTGGCTCCGGGAGATGGAGCGGATCTGTGACAAACGGGTCATTGATACCCTTCCCAAGGCAGAGCCCATCGGCCCCAAAAAGCTTCTGGACGCCCTGGTGATCTGCCCCTGCACTGGCAACACCTTGGGTAAGCTGGCCTGCGGCATCACCGACACCACCGTGACACTGGCCGCCAAAGCCCATCTGCGCAATGCCCGGCCCCTCATTCTGGCGATATCCACCAACGACGCCCTGGCCGCCTCGGCCAAAAACATCGGGACCCTGCTGGACAAGAAAAACGTCTACTTCGTTCCCTTCCGCCAGGACGATCCCCAGGGAAAGCCCACCTCCCTGGTGGCCGACTTCTCCCTGGTGGCGGACACGGTAGCCGCCGCTTTGGAAGAAAAGCAGCTTCAGCCCTTGGTGCTGGGGCCGAAGGGGTAATCAACACCATTTTCTTCTATTAACTTTTTTTGATTTCATATATAGGGGAGAAAGCGTATAAAATACGCTTTCTCCCCTATTATCATATTGCCAATATTATATTATTATTGCTCTTTCCCTCGTTTTCATCTATAATATCTATTATGCATAGGGATATTTTACCTTTTTTGTCTGCCTTTCACAAAAATTGTCCTATTATATAATGGAAGCAAATTTTTAAGCCGCTATTTAAGTCCGTTTTATAGGACTTTATATGTGATATTTTTACATAGAGGTGAAACATGTATGAAACCATACCTGGCGCACATTTCAGAAGATGGACGGGAACAAAGCGTTCTGGAGCATCTTACTGGAACAGCAGAGCTTTGCTCCCAATTTGCCGCCGCCTTTGGCGCGGAAGAACAGGGCCGGCTGGCCGGTCTGGCTCATGACATTGGAAAATATTCCGACGCTTTTCAGCGGCGGCTCCACGGCGGAACGAAAGTGGATCACTCCACCGCTGGCGCGTTTGAATGCCGCAAGCTTGATCAGCCCTATGCGGCCTTTGCGGTAGCGGGCCATCACGGCGGTCTTCCCAACGGAGGCGGGAGAGGTAATCTTCCCGATCAGGCTACCTTTATGGGTCGGATGAATCGCGGAGCGGCAGGATATTTGGAGCCTTACGATACCTGGACCCAGGAATTGTCTCTTCCCAAAGCTTCTTTTCCTCCCATCGCCCCCACCCAGCCGGAGGGAATGTTTTTTACCCGAATGCTTTACTCCTGCCTGGTGGACGCCGATTTTCTGGACACCGAGGCCTTTATGACGGGAACTCTGCGGGAACAGGATGGCGGAGATAGTATGGAAGAGTTGGAACACAAACTTCTTTCCTATATTTCTGCTTGGTTTCCCGCCAAAACAGAACTCAATAAGCAGCGCTGCGCTATCCTTGATCGCTGTCTGAAGCAGGGAGAGTCTCAAAGGCCAGGGCTATTCAGTCTTACCGTCCCCACCGGCGGTGGTAAGACAGTGGCCTCCCTGGCCTTCGCCCTTCGCCATGCCAGGGCTCATGGGCTGCGGCGGGTGATCTATGTGATCCCGTATACCTCCATCATCGAACAGAACGCCCAGGTGTTTCGGGATATTCTGGGAAGCGAAAACGTCCTGGAGCATCATTCCGGCGTATTGTACGAGGTAAAAAACGAGGCTGATCCGAACACCATCCGGCTGGCCCAGGCCACAGAGAATTGGGATATGACTGTGGTGGTCACCACTGCGGTCCAATTCTTTGAGTCCCTTTACGCCGCCCGGTCCTCCCAATGCCGCAAACTCCACAACATAGCAGACAGCGTCATTATTTTTGACGAGGCCCAGATGCTCCCCGTCCCCTATTTGCGGCCCTGCGTCTTTGCCATCGCCCAGTTAGTCAAGCATTACGGTGCTTCCGCCGTACTGTGTACCGCCACCCAGCCCTCCCTGGGGCCGCTCTTCCAAGAATTTTTGCCGGACAAGCCCCCGGTGGAGCTTTGTCCCTCCAGCGTATATCACGGTGCCGTCTTTCGCCGGGTCACCTTCCGACAGGATGGAGTTCTGGACAACAAGGCCCTGGCCCAGCGTTTAAATGCCCTTCCCCAGGTCCTCTGCGTGGTCAACCGCCGTAAAAGCGCCCAGGATATCTTTTCACTTTTAAAGGAAGAGGGGGCCTTCCATCTCTCCACCCTCATGTATCCCGCCCACCGCAAGAAGGTGCTGGAGGAGATCCGCCGTCGGCTCAAGAAGGGTCTTCCCTGTCGGTTGGTCTCCACCTCCCTTATTGAGGCCGGTGTGGATGTGGACTTTCCCGCCGTATTCCGGGAGGAGGCCGGACTGGATTCTATCCTCCAGGCGGCAGGGCGCTGCAACCGTGAAGGGAAATGTTCTGCGGAAGACTGTATTGTCACCATTTTCCAAAGCGATGCCCCGGTTCCCGGTCTTTTCCGACGCAACATTGACGCCGGGCAAGCCGCTCTGGCCCACTCGGAAGTTCCGGACAGTCCGGAGGCCATCGACTACTATTTTCACGAGCTCCTGGACCTGACAGGCAAGGAAGGGCAGGACACGGAAAATATTCTCCCCCTTATGGAGGACTCTCAAGGTCTGATGCCCTTTCAGGAACTGGCCCAGCGTTTTCGTCTCATCAAATCGGACACAAAAACCGTCTACATTCCTCAAGGCGAAGGTCTGGAAAAAATCGACCGGCTGCGCCGTGGGGAACGAAGCCGCTCCCTTTTCCGGGTGCTGGGGCAGTATAGCGTCTCCATCTATGCCGACCATTTCGCCGTCCTGGACCGGGCAGGAGCCCTGGAACTCCTGGAGGACGGCAGCGCTATTTTGATCAACTCAACCCTTTATTCTTT
>CANOHR010000176.1 GCA_947565875.1 uncultured Pseudoflavonifractor sp. | reverse complement strand
CCGCTCCATAGAGCGGTATACGTCCTTTTCCTTATTGTACTGGGCAATGTTGACCGCCTTCATGTTAAGGCCCAGGAATACGGCGAAAATGACGGTGAGCGCACCCATACCCACTACACACCAGCTGCGGGCCTCTTCGCTTTTGGAAAGGAGGGACAATTCCTTGCCGCAGCACAGGCAGATGAGACCCAGAATGCCCAAAGCCATGGGAAGGTAGTAATGGAAGGAAAAGACCACCTCTACTCCGGCATGACCGATCATAAAGACCAAAGCGGCGCCAAGGGCGGGGGAGAGGGCGTTTGCCGCCTCCTTTCGCCGGAGATTTTTCAGAATGGCAGCGGCGCAAAGCCCCAGCATACCAAGAAGCAGGACAAGCCCTACGATACCGGTGGAGACCAGGGTCTCTATATAGTGGTTGTGGGCGTATTTTGTCTCATAGTAGAAGGACTGTACGCCCTGTACTGAATTTTCGAAGGCGCCCAGCCCCAGGCCCACAATGGGACTGCGCCGGAAGAGCTTCATGCCGTCGGCAAAGAACACCACACGCTGAATGGCGTTCTGGTTGGCAAAAAGGCCCTGAAGCCGGTTGGCAATGAAGCCGGGGAGCAGTTTGTAGTGGAGCTTTAGTTCCGTGGAGCCCCCATTTCCCACAAGGGCTGCGGAATCCAGGGTCAACGCCTCTTCAGCGTAAAAGTTGAAATAGGTCACAAGGCTGCCCTCGGGAACGGTAAAGGAGGCGCCCTGAGCCGGGCCGGAATAAAGGGTGGTGCTGGTGTGCATCATGGTTTCCTGCTGGTTTTGGCTCTCAATGGTCACCTGAAGGCTGCCGGTGGACTGAGCCTCCAGCGTGTATACCCCCGGTTCGGGATACTCCGCCCGGCGAAGGACCTCTCCTCCGGTCATAGCGGCAGGGCCCGTCATGGTGACTGCCAGGGCGGCAAAGAGGACCAGCAGGAACAGGACGGCCCCAAAGAGAACACCTACGACCTTTCCGCCCCGCTGAGCCAACTTGCCGGAAAGCTTTTGCCCTAAGAAATGGTCTGCCAGGCACAAAGCCACCGCTCCGCCTATGGCGCAAAGGAGAGGGATGGGCTGGAACCCAGTCCATTTATCGAAAGAGGTAAGGAATACAGGGAAAGCTCCGGCCAGGGCCAGAACAAGGGTCTCGATCATCAGGATCAGCAGGGGGGCTTTCCGTCCCTTTTGCTCCAGCAGGAGCAGGACCAGGAAAGCAAGGCAGATCATGCCGCTGGCGCCCATACTGAAGACCAGCAGGAAGGCCAGGGCGTTGAGGAAAAGACAGCAAAGGTGGAAGCGGCGCTCTTTGGGACGGGAGGTGGATACCGCCAGCCCCAGGGCCAACAAAACCCCCAGTCCGGCAATGCCGGCAAAAACGTTAGGGTTTTCATAGACCGAATTCATCCGCACCCCAGGCTCGACGGCGTTGGCGCTGATGCCGATATAGTCCATGGAGGAGCTTTGCATCAGCTTAAAAAAGGGAACGCTGATCCAGTGGGTGGAGAGCATGTCGATGCTGACAAGGCTGGCCAAGGCGGTGCCGCCGGAAAGCACAGAAGCGGCCACCCGACCACTGGCGGGGCCTCTGCGTTCCCAGGCCAGGATCAGCAGAAAGAGGCAAAAGCCTATCAGCAGCCGCAGAAACTCCCGCAGGGCAAACTTACCCGAGACAGCATAGAAGGTGGAGATCCCGCCCATCAGGATCCACAGAAATACCGCCGCCATAGGAAGGGAGAGGGAATCCCGCACAGTGGAGAACCGGATGAGGCAGGAGACCATGGCTGCAATGACCATGGTCATGGCAAGGGGTTTGACGGTAGACTGAGAGGTAAGGCATGTCCCAAAGAAGAACAGGAACATCAGGACCACCGGGAGCCACCGCCACTTGGCGGGAAATTCCGGCGCGTCCGGCAGGAGGACAGGACCTGCCGGTCCCTCCGTGGACATAGCCTCAGCGGGCTGGATGGGAGCCTCGGCAGGAGGCGGGGCAAGAGGGGCTTTTTGCTTGGCTTTTTTCTTTGACGGCATTGGAAGGACCTCCCGGTCACTGTAGTTTTTCCTGGTTCTTTACACCCTTAAAAAGGGTCATAAACAAAATTTTAACGTCGAATAGCAGCGTCCAGTTTTCAATATAGTAAACGTCATGGCGGATCCGGTCCTCAATGGAGGTATCCCCCCGCAGTCCGTTGACCTGGGCCCAGCCGGTGATACCGGGGCGGACCTGGTGCTTGACCATATAGAGGGGGACCTCCTCCTTAAACTGTTCCACATAGAAAGGAACCTCGGGCCGGGGTCCCACCAGAGACATGTCTCCCTTGAGAACATTAAAGAACTGAGGCAGTTCGTCAATGGAAAACTTGCGGATAAAGGCTCCAAACCGGGTTTTCCGGTCGTCGCTGTCGGTACTCCAGGCGGTATCCGAGGCGTCGTTGAGGCGCATGGAGCGGAACTTGTACATATAAAATTTCTTTTTGTTGAGCCCCACCCGTTTTTGCTTAAAAATGACGGGCCCCGGAGAACTGAGCCGGACCCCTATGGCGGTGAAGAGCATGATGGGTGAGGTGAGAAGGATCAGGAAGAGGGAGCCCACAATATCCATACTTCGTTTCATAAAGGCGTTGCCCACATTGTCCAGGGGGATCCGCCGCAGGTTGATAAGGGGCAGGCCGTTGAGGGAATCGATCTGGGGCCTGGAGGGCATATAGTCGGCGTAAAAGGGAATAAGGGAAAGGCGCACCCCGCTTTTTTCGCAGGCCTGGATCAGCGCCGGCATCCGGTCATATTCCGTCATTTCCAGGGCGGCTACCACCTCGTCCGGCTTTTTCCGGTCCAGGACCGTATCCATCTCCTCAAAGCTGCCCAGATACTTGGAAGCAAAGGGGGCGGGCTTTTCTGAGATATAACCCAGGATGGTAAGGCCCAGTTCAGGGGACTTTTTGACCTCCCGAAGATACCGCACAGCCAGAGGACCGGAACCCAAAAGGATAATGTGTTTCTGGTTAT
>CANOHR010000175.1 GCA_947565875.1 uncultured Pseudoflavonifractor sp. | reverse complement strand
TCCCTACACGACGCTCTTCCGATCTGCTATCCCGCCCTGTATCGCCGGATAGCGGAAAGGCCTCCTCGCCGGAAGCTCCTGTCCATGGTCGCTTATGATAAGCGCCGAAGCGCATAAAGCCGTTTCAGTGGAACCTGATTGATATAAGTATACCACAGATGGGAGAAAAAGTATACCACAAAAAAGGAAAAAGGCAGGCGGAAAAGGGGTGGGGGCTCTGGGCAAATCGTCAGTATTTCCATTGTCAGAAAAGCTTCACTTTTTCTTTATTTCCCCGAAAAGAAAACTTGAACTATTCCTGTTACACTGGTCTCAACAAAAAGGAGGCCAGACTATGGAACCGATCCTGAGTGTACACGACCTGCAAAAAACCTACGGTGGCCGGGGCAGCCACACCAAGGCCCTTCGGGGGCTGGACCTGCGGGTCTTTCCCGGAGAGTTTGTGGGGGTCATGGGCCCCTCGGGCAGCGGCAAGACCACCCTTCTGAACTGCATCTCCACCATTGACTCCCCCACCGCCGGGTCCATTACGGTGGACGGGACGGAGCTTACCCAGTTGAAGGGAAAGGCCCTGAGCAAATTTCGCCGGGAGAGCCTGGGGTTCATCTTTCAGGACTGCAATCTGCTGGACACGTTGACGGGCCTTGAGAATATTGCCCTGGCCCTCACCATCTCGGGAACGTCTCCCCGCTCGGTGGAGAAAAGGGCCCGGGAGGCGGCCCAACTTTTGGGGGTGGAGGACGTGCTGGACAAGTTTCCCTACCAGATGTCCGGCGGCCAGCAGCAGCGGGTAGCGGCGGCCCGGGCCATCGTAACGAATCCCGCCCTTATCTTTGCTGATGAGCCCACGGGAGCCCTGGACTCCAAGTCCACAGGAATGCTGCTGGGGCAGCTTGATAAGCTTAACCGGGAGGAAGGCGCCACCATCCTTCTGGTGACCCACGACGCCTTCACCGCCTCCTGGTGCCGGCGGATCCTCTTCCTGCGGGACGGGGAACTATACAAGGAACTCCACCGGGGAGAATCGGACCGGAAGACCTTTTTCCGGGACATTCTGGCGGTGGTCAGCGAACTGGGGGGTGAGAGCGGTGAGGTCCTGTAAGCTGGCGTTTCGGAATGTGCGGCGGAGCGTCCGGGACTACGCCGTCTACTTTCTCACCCTCACCTTCGGGGTGTGCCTCTTCTATGTCTTCAGTGCTTTGGACGGCCAGAGCGTCATGGGGTTTCTGGCCCGGACCGGCAACCCCAACGTGGAAGCCATCTTTATGCTGGTGGGGGTCTTTTCCGCCTTTGTGGCGGTGGTACTGGCGGGGCTTATCCTCTATGCCAATCAATTTCTGATGAAGCGGCGCAAGCGGGAGTTGGGGACCTACGCCCTTTTGGGCATGCCCACGGAACAGGTGGCCCGGCTGATGGTGGAGGAGACCCTGCTCATCGGCCTTGCCGCCCTGGTCTCCGGGATCGCCTTGGGGATCCTAGGCTCCTGGGCGTTGGACAGGCTGACAGTAGCCATGTTCCTGGCCGCGCCGGAGGAACTTTTCACCTTTTCCCTCTCCTGGGCGGCGGCAGGGAAAACGGTCATCTACTTTGGGATCATCTTCCTGGTAGTCATGGCCTTTACCGGAGTGAGCGTATCCCGGTCCCGGCTCATCGACCTCATCCGCGCCGGGCGCACCAACGAGGAAATTGCCCAGCGGCCCCTAGCGCTGGCTGTGTCCCTGTTTTTGCTGGGATGCGTTTCCCTGGGGACGGCCTACGCCATTCTGCTTGTCCGGGGCCTTCTCCGCATCGACCTACTTTGGTTTGTCATGCTGGGCCTGGGGACCTTGGGGACCTTCCTCATCTTCCGCTCCCTGTCCGGGTTTCTCCTTCGCATGACCAGGGGCCACGCCGGATATTATAAGGGGCTCAACATGTTCGTACTGCGCCAGTGGAGCGGAAAGGTCCACACCAACTGCCTTTCCAACACAGTCATCTCCATTCTGCTCCTGCTCTCCATCGGCGTCACCGCCTGCTCAGTAGGGCTCAACGATACCATTACCGCCACCGTAGGTGACCAGACCCCCTACGACCTGACAGTGCTGAACTATGGCCGGGAGGGGATCTACGAGGAAGCGGACGTTCCCGCCCTGTTCCAGGCCATCGGGGTGGATCCGGAGGACTGCTTCGCCAAGGTGGAGAGCGTCACGGTCTACTATAACGAGGAAGCGGTCACCAGCTTTCCCGAGGCGGGCTTCTACGCCGCCATCAGCCTCAGCCGCTATAACGCTTTGATGGAGGAGCGGGGCCTGCCCCTTCTCTCCGGGGAAGACCTCCCCTGCCGGACCCCCAACGCCATCGTCAACGGTCCCGCCGCCGACGGAGTGGTGGTGGTTCCCGACGAGACCCTTTCCCTGCTGACTCCCCGGCGGCAGATGGTGAACATTACCTACGCCGGAAATGCCTCCCAGGTAGACGACCTGGTCCGGATGTCCCTGGACAAGGCGGAGAAATTTACCGGCGGGCTGGATATCATGATGAACTATAAGCTGGACAACTACTATGACCTGATGGGAGCCAAGCTGCTGGTCCTCTATATGGGACTTTACCTGGGGCTGGTGTTCCTCCTCACCGCTGCGGCAGTGCTGGCTCTCCAGCAGCTTTCCCAGGCTGCGGACAATGCCCGTCGGTACGAGCTCCTCTCCAAGCTGGGCGCTCCGGAATCCTTGCGCCGGAGGGCTTTGATTCAGCAGGTGGCCCTGGCCTTCCTCCTCCCCCTGGCTCTGGGGGCCATCCACGCCCTTGTAGGGATGAAGGCGGCCAACGACATCATCCGGGTCATGGGCCGGGTGGATTCAGTCCACTCCAGCCTTTTGACAGCCGGGCTCTTATTGATCGTATACGGCGGCTACTTCCTCGCCACCTGCCTGGGCGCCTGGCGGGCGGTACGGGGGAAAAACGTGTAATGCCGGGGCCAAGGTAAATAGAAATTTAGCGGTGAGTGCAGGCGGGCGGGTTTAGAACCGGCCCCTACGAAGGTGG
>CANOHR010000174.1 GCA_947565875.1 uncultured Pseudoflavonifractor sp. | reverse complement strand
GTGAAAAACTGGGGAGATATTATGGACTGGCTTGGAGAACATGTCGGGGGAGGAGATGATCCTGGTTTTGGTTTCATCCACGGGCGATCACTCCCTCAAAACAGGCCTTTATTCTTATGTGCGTGATTATATCCTATTTTTTCCTCTATGGCAACCTTTTTTTCTTATTGCTCCTCCAGGTCATAGAGTAAAACGTCCATAAAAAATGGAAGCTGTTTCTCCCAGTTGGCCTCGTTGTGGTTGCCATTTGGCACGATCCGGGCCGTAAGATCAACCTTCCGTTCCAGCAGTAGGTCGGTGACGTGGCGGAACTGCCCTGCCATCTCAGGGTGAAAGCCCAACTCCCGGGCCCCGTAGTCCATATAGATCACCGTATCCGTCTTGATCCGGGCGGAATGCAGCAGTTTTTCCAGCTTGTC
Source organism: uncultured Pseudoflavonifractor sp. (assembly GCA_947565875.1). GTDB lineage: Bacteria > Bacillota > Clostridia > Oscillospirales > Oscillospiraceae > Vermiculatibacterium. Next base: position 2,622 of record CANOHR010000174.1, on the reverse strand, counting down.
CCGGCCAAACCAGATGGAGGGAGACAGGGCGGCAGCCCGAGAAAAAACCTTATTGTACTTCATCACGGCGTAAAGGCTCATCAGCCCTCCCATGGAACTGCCCGCGATAAAGGTGTGCTTCCGGTCCGGGAGGGTGGGATAATTCCCGTCGACGTAGGGCTTGAAGTCACCGGCCAGCCAGTCCATGGTGGTCTTCCCCTTCCCCACCAGCTTCCCCACCCCCGGCATCTCGCAGGACCAGGGACAGTATTCCTTCAGCCGCCCATGGTCAGGAGAATGGTTACACTCCACCGCCGCGATGATGAGGGGCGTTTGGGTCTGCTCCATATAGTCCAAAAGCCCCCAGCTTTTTCCGTAAGTAGCCTCCTCATCGAAAAAGAGATTGTGTCCATCAAACATATAGAGAACGGGCAGACGAAGCTCTCCATCCTCCTTGCAAAGATCCGGCACATAAACATAGGCTTTTCGGGGTTCCTCCCCCGTCAGCGCCGGAATGGTGATATCCCAGGTCTCCAGCATAGCCGATCGATCCTTCCCTTCGGGGTATTTTCCGGGCGATGTGCCGCCCGGAGGGACATTATAGCATTCCCCGCTGGAAAAATCAAACCGCTTTGGAAACCATTGCATTTGCAAATTGGTTACAAAACGGTTACAATTTTTACAGTCCCTTCCGGGAACTCTAAATCTTGAGGTGATTCCTATGACCTTCCAAAAAAGGGCCCTGTCCCTGTTCTCCGCCACCCTGCTCAGCGCCTCCCTCCTCGCCCCCGGCGCCCAGGCCGCCCTCACCCACACGGTGGTCCGGGGAGACACCATGTGGAAGCTGGCCGTCCGCTACGAGGTGGGTACCAGTGAGATCATCACCGCCAACCCCCAGGTGGCCAATCCCGACCTTATCTACCCCGGGGACAAGCTGAATATCCCCCAACTGGACCGGACGGTGCTGTCCTATGAGGAGGAGGTGGTCCGGCTGGTCAACGACATCCGCCGCCAGAATGGGCTGGGAACGCTCACCCTCAATTGGGAACTGAGCCGGGTGGCCCGGTATAAATCCCAGGATATGGTGGACAAACGCTACTTCTCCCACACCAGCCCTACTTACGGAAGCCCCTTCCAAATGATGCAGGCCTTTGGGATCAGCTACCGCATGGCGGGAGAGAATATCGCCTACGGATATTCCACTCCCCAGCAGGTAGTAAACGCCTGGATGAATTCCGAGGGCCACCGGAAAAACATCCTCAACGCCGGCTTCACCCAGATCGGCGTGGGATATGTCCCCCAGGGACATTATTGGACGCAGATGTTTATCGGGTAGAAGGGCGGAGAACCGGTCAGTAGGGAAGGCTAAGACCGGAGTGGAGCGAAACCGGCGGCAGGGCCAACGGCCCCAGAGCCGGTTTTGCGGAATTCGGCGTAGCCGATGCCGAAGGGAACCGCACGACCGAAGGGAGTGGGGCGAAGGGCTTAGATCTCCCCTACTGACCTATTCGGAGCCTGACATGGCTCTCTTCCAGGAGAGTCCAGCAAGGCACCACCTTGCGGGAGGGGCAAGCCCCTCCCCTACGGATATACGTTCGTTAGGATCGTAGGGCGGGGGCTTGCCCCCGCCGCCCGAAAGGCTTCCCCCTTCAAGGGGGAAGCCTTTCGGCCATGCCTTCCAAAGATAAATTTATCCGCTATGCTCCCCAGAGGAAAAGGAAGACGGGCTTTTTCCATGCGGACAACTCCTCCCCTACCCTACGTTTCTCCGCCAGAAAAAGCTCCGCGGCCCGGTCCCGCTCGGCGGCTGTCAAAGTATGCTGGCTGAATCTGGCCTTCTCCGCCAGGGCGGTGAGGACCTCGTCTTCCTGTCCACCCCAGTTCTTCAGGCTCCGGTGACAGGCGTAAGCATAAAGCACAGCTTTGTTGGCATCCTCCCCACGCAGCCTTTTGTTCCGGCGCTCCAGAAGCCGTTTCCGGCCCAGGACCGTTCCCGCCGCCAGAAGGAACGCGGCCAGAAGATACCAGACCGCAGCGGGAAGCTCCCCCTTCTTCCCCGTTTCTCCCCCAGGGCCGGTCTGCTCCCCCGGCTCCTGGCTGGGAGTGGGCTCCGCGCTGGGGGCGGCGGAGGGAGCCGCGCTGGGAGTAGGCGTGGGCTCCGCGCTTGGGGTGGGGGTAGGCTTGGGAGTGGAGATGGCAGCCGTCTGGGCAGGCTGGGCCTCCAGGGTGGGGATGTCCCCCATGGCTCCGTTCTGGAAACCGGGGGTGGCCTCCAGAGGATACCAGCCCACCCCATCGATGTAGACCTCCACCCAGGCGTGGGCGGCATAGTCGGTGACCTCCGTTTTGGCCATCCGGTAGGGCGTGTGGGCCACATAGCCGCTGACATACCGGGCGGGTATACCAGCCGTCCGCAGCAGAAGGGTGGCGGCGGTGGCGTAGTGCATACAGTAGCCCTGCTTGCTTTCATTCAGGAACCAGTCCACATAGTCCCGCCCCGCCGGAGGGGCGGGGGTATTCCGGTCATAGTGGGTGGTCTGGGCAAGGCCCTCCTTTACCAACTCCAGCATACAGGAGAGATAGTCGCCCCGGAAGTTCTCCATCAGTTCCGGGGTAAGCTCCATGGCGTCCATATCCTCCCGG
>CANOHR010000173.1 GCA_947565875.1 uncultured Pseudoflavonifractor sp. | reverse complement strand
TCTGTCGCCCATACTCTCACCTCATTAAAATTGTATGTTGACAGATTTTATAATTATATGCTACACTCCGTAATGGCGATATGTATTATTATATAGAATACAAAATAAGATACATAAACGGAGGGAGAAAAAACCATGGACGCCACCCGACCCTTGCAGGAGACTTCCCTGGCTCAGGTGCAGGAAGTGAAGGAACTGAAGCGGCGGTACAGTATTTATAACAATGAAGTCCTGCTTCACTGGATGGTGGCGGTGACGGGGAGCCACCGGGAGGCCATGGCGGAGATCCTGAAGGAGAGGGGGGCGCTGTAGCGCCCCTTGTTCTTTTCGCATGACGGTTCGCCCTTGGACATATACATGACCCAGAAAGGGAGGATCGGCCATGAAAATAAGTGGGAAAGTCATTCACCTGAAACGAAAGCCAATGACGGTACTGGGCTGCGCCTTGGCGGCGGCGGTCATGCTGGGGGCGGTCAACGCCCCGGCGGTGGTGGGGGCCTCGGCAGCCCAACGGCAACTGCCCATCTACTGTGTCCAGCGGGACCAGAAGATGATCTCCATCTCCTTTGACGCCGCCTGGGGCAACGAGGACACCCAGCAGCTCATCGACATCCTGGGCAAGTATAATATCAAGGCCACCTTTTTTGTGGTGGGGGAGTGGGTGGACAAATATCCCGAGTCGGTAAAGGCCCTCCACGACGCGGGCCATGAGGTGATGAACCACTCCAACGACCACGCCCACATGTCCAAGCTTTCCAGGGAGGAGATCATTGCCGACGTTAATGCCTGCAACGATAAGATCGAGGCGGTAACGGGAGTGCGCCCCACCCTGATCCGCCCCCCCTATGGAGAGTATGACGACAACGTGATCTCCGCCATCCGATCCATGGACATGGAGCCCATCCAGTGGGACGTGGACTCCCTGGACTGGAAGGACCTTTCCGCTCCGGAGATCACCAAGCGGGTGACGGAGAAGGTGCAGGCGGGCTCCATTGTCCTGTTCCACAACGCCGCCAAGCACACCCCCGAGGCCCTGCCCACCATCCTGGAGAGCTTGCTCCAGCAGGGGTATACCTTTGTGCCTATCTCTCAGCTGATATTGCCTGGGGAATGTGGGACGGATTACACCCTGGACCATACGGGAAGGCAGTGCCCCGCCGCTTGAGGGGGAGGATGCCGAAGCGCTGTATATTTGGGATGGCGCGCTGGGGCGTGGCGGTTGGTGTGGCGCGCCGAGGGCGTCAGGGAACCGTCGCCCTACTTGACAAACCTTTCAAAGCAAGATACAATAATTTTCAGACCGCGAGGACAAACTGAATACAGGGGCGCTGGACGCAAGTCCGGCTGAGATGCAGGGGTGTAACGCCACCCCCGGTCCCTTGAACCTGATCCGGGTAATGCCGGCGTAGGAAGCGATTTGGTGACAGATATTGTCTCTTTTTCGTACCGCAGCGCGTATTCCCGGTTTGCGCCTGCGGTACTTTTTTGAAAAGAGAGGCAAACACAATGACAAGCAACACAAAGACCCATCAGGCCGTACGGGCCCTGGTGGAGGGGGCCCTTATGGTGGCCCTGGCCGAGGTGCTGGGCTACATCAAGTTCTGGCACATGCCCGAGGGAGGCTCCGTCTCCCTTATGGCCCTGCCCATCGTATTCTTTGCCCTTCGCTGGGGCCTGGGCCGCGGGCTGCTGGCAGGGCTGGCCATGGGGGTACTGGACTTTATGATCGGCGGCGGCTTTGCCATCGGCTGGCAGTCCATTCTGGGTGATTATGTAGCTGCCCTCACCGTCCTGGGCCTTGCGGGGCTGGGACATAAGAAGGGGCTTTCCGGCGTGATCGCAGGGTCCTTGCTGGGAACGCTGGGCCGCTATCTGGCAGTCACCGTCACCGGGGCTACCCTGTGGGGAGAGTATATGCATGACCTTTATATCTTCCACTTTACCAATCCCTGGTTTTACTCCCTGGTCTACAACCTGCCCGCCCTTATTTCCGCTGTTTTGGTAACGGCGGTGTGCGCGGCGCTTTACAATATTCCCTCCACCCGAAAGTACATGCTGGGGGAGGACCAGGGCTGAACCAAAGAGAAAAGGAGGGGACCGCCTTGGGAAAATTTGACGGCGTGCTGCTGGCCACCGACTTTGACGACACCTTTTGTCCCGATACGGTGGTGGTCCCTCCCGCCAACCTGGAGGCGGTGGAATATTTTAAGGCCCAGGGCGGGGTTTTTACCATTGCCACCGGACGGGCCCACCGGACCTTCGCCCCCCAGCTTTACCAGGCCCCGGTAAACGCCCCGGTGATCCTCTCCAACGGCGGGCAGCTTTATGATTTTGAGCGGGATGAACTGGTGGTGGACAAGCCCCTTCCCCCCACCATTATCCCCGACCTTCTGGAGGTGCTGGAGCATTGTCCTCAGGTGGGGGTGGAAGGGTACTACGGGGACCGGGTGTATATGTGGAACCCCAACCACTGGATCGACTATCACCTGAAAAAGGCCCGGACCCAGGCTGTTTTGTGCCCGGTGGAGGAAATGCCCCTCCCCTGGAGCAAGGCCATTCTGGAAAACGACAATGAATTCCTTCTGCCCGCTCAGGAATATATCCGCCGCCGCTGGCCAGAGCGGTACGAGGCCATTTTCTCCAACTTCCACATGCTGGAGATCACCGCCAAAGGGGCTACCAAGGGGGGCATGGTCCTGGAACTGGCGGAACGGCTGGGGATCCAGAGGGAAAACCTTTACTGTGTGGGGGACAACCAGAACGACATCCCCATGCTGGAGGTTTCCGCCATCCCCTTTGCTCCCGAAAACTGTGCCCAGGAGGTCAAGGACTGGGGAGTCCGACTTCTCCCCTCTTGTGAGAAGGGGGCCATAGCGGCCCTTATTGATATTTTGGACAAGCACTATTAAAAAACAGAGGGTATTTCTCAGGGAGAGAAATACCCTCTGTTTTAGACTTGTGGGGCCCGACGACTCGGCGGGCCTTCCTTTATAAAAATTGAAACTCCACCGTCTCCACGCTCCGCTCCATTTGTTCGCCCCAGAGTCCTACCCCGTCCACCGTCATCTCCCCCAGCTGGTTGTCATAGGGGTCGTTGCGGTAGCAGG
>CANOHR010000172.1 GCA_947565875.1 uncultured Pseudoflavonifractor sp. | reverse complement strand
TGACCTGACCGATCTGGATTGCGCCAACTGTGCCGCCAAGATGGAAGAGGCTATCAACAAGATCGACGGCGTTACCGCCGCAACGGTGAGCTTTATTCAGCAGAGACTGACCATCGAGGCCGATGACGCCCGCTTTGACGAGATCATAGCTCAGGTGGTGAAGGTCTGCAAAAAGGTGGAGCCCGACTGCGTCATCCATTTATAAGTCATGACCTTCTGGGACAGGATTGCCGGGGCCTATGACCTGGCGGAGAAGACAAACAGAAGAGCCAACGACGAGACCCTCCGGCAGGTGAGGGAGTTGGTGCCCCAGTGGTCCTCCGTGCTGGACTGCGCCGCCGGTACGGGAGAGTTCTCCCTGGCGGCGGCGGAGCGGGCGGGGGCGGTGATGTGTACCGACCTTTCCCAGGCCATGCTGGACCGGGCGGAGAAAAAAGCAAAAAAGCGGGGCGTTACAAATATTTCCTTCACCCTGCGGGACCTTACCGCCCTGCCGGAGGGAGACGGGATGTACGATGTGGTCATCGCTGCCAATGTCCTTCATTTGCTGCCTCAGCCGGAAAAGGCCCTCGGAGAGTTGTGGCGGGTCACCGCCCCCGGGGGAAGGCTGATCCTGCCCACCTATCTTCAGGGGGAGGCCACAGCCTTTGCCCGGCTGTCCATCGCCCTGTATCAAAAGCTGGGCTTTCGGTACCAGCGAAGCTTTACCCTGACCACCTACCGGAATTTCCTGTGGGAGCAGGGTCTTCCCGCACGGGTGAAGCGTGTTCCCGGCCGTATTTCGGTGGGCCTGGCGGTATGTGAAAAACCTCTGTAAAAGGCTTCCCCCTTTTGGGGAAAGCCAGCGACCATCCGATCCTTAAGGAGGGACCATCCCATGAATAAAAAGCAAAAGAAGGTCCTTTATCGGATCATTGCCGCCGCTGTTCTATTGGTGGCAGCGGTACTGATAAGGTCTTATCTGCCCATTTCCGCCCTTCCGGTATTCCTGGTCCCCTACTTCACCATCGGCTGGGATATCCTCTGGAAGGCTCTGCGCAACATCAAAAACGGCCAGGTCTTTGACGAAAACTTTTTGATGGCTATCGCCACTGTGGGGGCTCTGGCCATCGGGGAATATCCGGAGGCGGTCTTCGTTATGCTCTTCTATCAGGTGGGGGAGTTGTTTCAGAGCGTGGCGGTGGGCAAGTCCCGGAAGTCTATCGCCGCCCTGATGGATATCCGCCCCGACAGCGCCAATGTAGAACGGGAGGGCCGGGTGGAGACGGTGGACCCTGATGAGGTGGCGGTGGGAGAGACCATCGTCATCCGCCCCGGTGAGCGGGTGCCCATCGACGGCGTGGTGCTGGAGGGAAGCTCCACCCTCAATACCGCCGCTCTTACCGGGGAATCCCTGCCCCGTGATGTAAGAGAGGGGGACGATGTGATCTCCGGCTGTATCAATATGAGCGGCCTTCTCCGGGTGCGGACCACCAGGGAGTTTGGAGATTCCACCGTGGCTAAGATCCTGGATCTGGTGGAGAACTCTTCCACCAAGAAGGCGAAGACCGAGCAGTTCATTACCCGCTTTGCCAAATGGTATACCCCGGCGGTGGTCATTGGGGCGGTGGTCCTGGCGGTCCTGCCCCCCCTGCTGCTGGATGGGGACTGGGTCCGCTGGTTCCGGCAGGCCCTCATTTTCCTGGTCATCTCCTGCCCTTGTGCCCTGGTGATCTCGGTACCGCTCACTTTTTTTGGAGGCATTGGCGGCTGCTCTAAAATGGGGATCCTGGTGAAAGGCAGCAACTATCTGGAGGCTCTGGCCCGGACGGAGACGGTGGTCTTTGATAAGACCGGGACCCTGACCCGGGGGGTATTCAAAGTTACTGCCGTTCATCCGGAGGAGTGCGGCGAGGAAAGGCTCCTGGAGTTGGCGGCCCTGGCAGAGAGTTATTCCAACCACCCCATTGCCCGCTCCCTTCGGGACGCCTGCCAAAAGGAGCCGGACAGGAGCCGGGCAGCCAACGTGGAGGAACTGGCAGGCAGGGGCGTCAAGGCCGACATTGATGGAGAGAGCGTCTATGTAGGCAATGACAAGCTGATGGAGGCGGTGGGAGCCCCCTGGCATCCCTGCCACAAGGTGGGCACCGCCGTCCACGTGGCAGTAAAGGGGGAATACCTGGGTCATATCATCATATCCGACGAGGTAAAGCCCGACGCCCAGACGGCCATTGCCACCCTGAAGGAGGCGGGAGTAAAGAAGACGGTCATGCTCACCGGCGACGCCGGAGAAGTGGGGGAGGCGGTGGGGGCCCAGCTGGGTCTGGACCAGGTCCACGCGCAGCTGCTGCCTGCCGATAAGGTGGAACGGGTGGAGGCGCTGCTGAAGGAGAAATCGCCCAAGGGGACCTTGGCTTTTGTGGGAGATGGTATCAACGATGCACCTGTCCTTTCCCGGGCCGATGTGGGCGTGGCCATGGGAGCCCTGGGTTCCGACGCCGCTATCGAGGCTGCCGACGTGGTCCTTATGGACGATAAGCCCTCCAAGCTGGCCCAGGCTATCCAAATGGCCCGACGGACTCTGCGGATCGCCAATCAAAACATTGTTTTCGCCCTGGGGGTGAAAGGGATCTTCCTTTTCCTGGGCGTGCTGGGAAGGGCCAACATGTGGGAGGCCACCTTTGCCGATGTGGGAGTCAGCGTCATTGCCATCCTGAACGCTGCAAGGGCGCTGAAAATACGCGATTAATGAGGCAGCGGGGCGTGGAGTTCTCCACGCCCCGCTTGGCGCATGGGGGCGTCGCGCCCTACGGTAGAGCGCAAAGGTTTGGACCAAAAAGCCTTTCTAAAAAGTCAGAGCGGGTTCCTGCTCAAGGACTTCTTGGAAAGGCTTTTCGTATCTCATATAACAAGCGAGAAGAAAGATGATCTCCGATGGCGCCTCCAGCTCTCTGGAGTGATTGCCCAGGATCTTATCCAACAGGTATTCATCCCCTCGGACCCGATCCCAGCACCGGTTGCATAGTCGTTCGATCTGGCGGACTACTGTACGGTAGCGTTTGGAATAAAGCTCTTTTGCCACGTCAGGATAAATATCCTTTGTCACCTGGATGGAATTCCGGCTCCTGCCATA
>CANOHR010000171.1 GCA_947565875.1 uncultured Pseudoflavonifractor sp. | reverse complement strand
CATTGTGGGTCCAGCCGTCGGGATCGGCGCTCACCACGTCCTCCCGGACAGGGAAAGCGGCGGGGAAGGCACAGATCTCCAGGAAATAGGGGCAGTCATAGGTCAGGGTGACCACAAAGGTCTTGTCGTCGGGAGCTTCAACGCCCAGGGTGGTGGGGTCGGCATACTCCTTGATGACAGGGTTGCCGTCGGCATCCAGAACGACCTTGCCGTTGGCGTCAGTCTCAGGAATACCGCCGTTGATCTCAGCGTAGCCCTTGACCATGTCGATCATGTAGCAGTAGTCGGCGGCGGTGGCGGGAGTAGCCAGGCGCTGCCAGGCGTAGACAAAATCACCGGCGGTGACAGGCTTACCGTCGGACCACTTGATGCCGTCCCGGAGATGGAAGGTGTAGATGACCTCCCCATTCTCGCCGTCAGCCTTGTCATAACTCTCAGCCTGACCGGGGACCAACTCGGCCAGGTTGCAGTCCTGGACGCCGTCCACCAGTTCGCCGGAGTCGGCCCACCTGTAGAGGCCCTCAAACATGTGACCGGTCATGATCGCGCCATCTACGGCGGAGTTCAGAGCCGGGTCAATGGTCTGGGGCTCAGAGGCCACGTTCACATTCAGATTGAACGGTCCCCCGGGAGCGGGAGTAGCCTCAGCCCCCGTGGTCTCCACAGGAGCGGTGGGAGTCACGGTCTCGACGGCCTGCTGGCCGCCGCAAGCCGCCAGTAATCCCAGCACCATGGCAGAGGCCAGCGCAAGAGAAACGAGCTTCTTCATTGTTTTTTCCTCCAATTTGAATTTGTATCTTCACGCCCCGAAAGGGGCCTTGATACCAGCGGAACTTCTGTCCCACCAAAGTGGGACAGAGCGTGAAATGGCCCAGGCCATTTCACGTCAGCAAAGCGTCAAATTTTGAACGGGCATTATTATAGCACAGGTTTCCAGGGTTGTAAAGGAAATATTAACACATATCCCCTGCCATCACCGGAAATATCCCCGAAAAAAGCGTAGGGGAGGGGCTTGCCCCTCCCGACGGAAATGAAACAAGGCATAGCGGGAGGGGCAAGCCCCTCCCCTACGTTTTATACGACCGCAAGTCTTTATTTATCCAACAGGTGGCACGCGGCCCAATGACCGGGGGCGTGTTCTTTGAATTCGGGGACACATTGGGCGCACTTCTCACTGGCATAGGGGCACCGGGTATGGAACCGGCAGCCCGTGGGAGGATTCATGGGGGAGGGGATATCCCCCTCCAGCACGATCCGCTGCCGGGAGCGGCTCACCTCGGGGTCGGGCACCGGCACAGCGGAAAGAAGAGTCTGGGAATAGGGGTGGAGAGGATTCTTATTGAGTTCGTAGCTCTCGGCCAGCTCCACCAGGGAGCCCAGATACATAACGCCGATCCGGCTGGAGATATGGCGCACCACGGAAAGATCGTGGGCGATAAAGAGATAGGTGAGGCCCAGGTCCTGCTGCATATCCTCCAGCATGTTCACCACCTGGGACTGAATGGACACGTCCAAAGCGGAAATAGGCTCGTCACAGACGATAAACTCCGGCTCCACTGCCAGGGCTCGGGCGATCCCCACCCGCTGCTGCTGGCCGCCGGAGAATTCATGGGGAAAGCGGTTGGCGTGTTCCGTGTTAAGTCCCACCCGGTCCAAAAGCTCCTTGATCCGCTCAGAGCGCTCGGCCTTAGTCTTGCAAAGGCCGTGAATGTCGATGGCCTCCCCGATGATCTCACCCACCGTCATCCGGGGGTCCAGAGAGGCAGCGGGATCCTGGAAAATGATCTGCATTTTCCGGCGCATGGGAAACATGTCCACCGCCTTAGCCTTGGGCACGCCCTTCTTTACCAGAATACTTTTCCCCTCCGCCGTTTCCTTCCGGTCAAAGGGGTACTCCCCCTGGTAAATGGCCTCCCCGTTATAAAGGATCTGGCCGGAGGTGGGCTCATGGAGGCGCAGGATGGTCCGGCCAAGGGTGGTCTTGCCGCAGCCCGACTCCCCCACCAGGCCCAGGGTCTCCCCCTTGTTGATGAAGAGGGACACATTCTCCACTGCCTGGACGCCGGGGCCTTTGACTCCCTTAACGGGGAAATATTTATAGAGGTTTTTTACCTCCAGCAGTTTTTCAGCCATCCTTCTTCCCCTCCTTCTCCTTCAGCGCCTCCTGGACCCGCAGCCAGCAGGCGGAGCGGTGGTTTTCGCCCACTTCCACATAGGGGGGCATTTTCTGAAGGCACATCTTCATGGCGTAGGGGCATCGGGGGGCAAAGGGACAGCCCTCGGGGGGATTGAGCATATCCACTGGGGTCCCTTCAATGGGAATAAGCCGTTCATGGTTGTCGGCGTCCACCCTGGGCATGGAGCGGAGAAGTCCTTCGGTATAGGGGTGGGCGGGGGAGTAGAAGATGTCGTCCACAGGCCCCTGCTCCACCATTTTGCCCGCGTACATGACGCAGACCTTATCGCAGATCTCGGCCACCACGCCCAGGTTGTGGGTGATAAAGATAATCCCCATGTGGGTCTTCTTCTGAAGATCCTTCATCAACTCCAGGATCTGGGCCTGAATGGTCACGTCCAGAGCGGTGGTGGGCTCGTCGGCGATGAGAAGCTTGGGGTGGCAGATAAGGCCCATGGCGATCATCACCCGCTGGCGCATACCGCCGGAAAGCTCGTGGGGGTATTGCTTCATCCGCTCTGCCACATTATTGATCCCCACCATGGACAGCATATCCATAGCCCGCTGGGCGGCCTCCGCCTTGGGGATGGACTTGTCGTGGGCCCGAAGGGCCTCGATAAGCTGGTTTCCAATGGTATAGACCGGGTTCAGGCTGGTCATGGGATTCTGAAAGATCATGGCGGCCCGTCCACCCCGAAGCTCGGTCATCTCTTTCTTATTCTTGGAAAGCACGTCCTCCCCCTCAAAGGTGATGGACCCGCCGATGACCTTTCCGGGAGACTGGAGAAGTCCCATGATGGCGTAGGCCTCCTGGCTCTTGCCCGAACCGGATTCGCCCACAATGCCCATGACCTCATCCTCGTCCAGGGTATAGCTGATGCCGCCTACCGCCTTGACCTCTCCGGCAGGGGTGAAGAAGGAGACGTGCAGGTCCTCCACTTCCAAAAGGTGCTTATTCTCAC
>CANOHR010000170.1 GCA_947565875.1 uncultured Pseudoflavonifractor sp. | reverse complement strand
TTTACTTAACCAAACGTTGAAAAGAAGGGAAAAAAGGGGAAAATTTAGAGAAATGAGAAAAAAAGAAAGGAGACAGTGTCAGTTTTACCTCTGCTGGAGTCCTATATAAAAAGGGTAGTCCCTATACATGACTGAACGCCGGACCGCTGTCCCACCGAAGCCAAGGGCGGAAAGGCGGTTTTGGCAAGGGCTTTTCGTTTGTGGGAACGAAAAGCTTCTTTTTTTGCCGGTATCCTGAGGTGTGCCTCATGGTGGCGGAGCCACGCCGACGGTAAAATTTTCCTATCTTCCGTCCAATGTCGAATTTAGGGGGATTTTGCGGATGTGCCAGCACAGGCTGCTTTTTCGAACGCTGTTTCAGTCGGAACTTCGCGGATATCGGGCCCGAAACGGGGATACGCAGGAAGCAATGGCAGAAAAACTCCGCATTTCCCCGTGTTCCTATATTGATCTGGAGCATGGAAAATACAGCCTTTCCTCGGTGACGCTTCTGTTTTTTCTCTCCCATCTTACCGACCGGGAGATCGTAGAACTTGTGCGGCGGTTTGCCGACCGGGCAGAGGAGGATGAGCATGTCCGCATTGCTTGAAAAAGAAGAGAAATGCCAAAAGGTCAGGAGCATTCTGTACCTTTTGGGCCTTTCGGCCAATTATCAGGGCTTTTTCCAGATGTCCGACGCTGTGGCGCTGGCCTGGGAGGATCCGGAACGGCTTTTGTGGGTGACAAAATGTATCTATCCCGATATAGCAAAACACCGCCGGACCACGCCGGCGGCAGTGGAGCGAAACCTTCGTACCGCAGTAAGGATCATTTGGGAGACCCATGTCCCTCTCCTCTGGGAAGTGCTGGGAGAAAGGCCGGAAAAGCGACCGCCCACCGCCCGGTTCATTGCATGTCTGGCCTCCTATGCCGCAGGGAAAGAGCGGGCGTCCAGCCCCTTTTAGCGAAAGAGTTCCGCCGCCACCATAATATCCGCCCTAGGGACCCGATCCCAGTCAAAGCGTCGGGCCAACTCCGAAGGGGAGACCGGCTCCGCCGTTTCCTGCTGACCCGCCATCCGGGCCAGGAGACCCAATAACTCCGGGGGGGAGTAGCGGCGGCGAAGGGCGCCCATGTCCAGGTCTGCGTCCCGTTTGGCCAATCTCCGACCGTTGGGGGCCAGGAGCAGGGGAACATGGTAAAACTGGGGAGCCTTGAGTTCCAAAGCTTCATAAAGCCACAGTTGCCGGGGGGTGGAGGAGAGAAGGTCCCTTCCCCGGACCACCTGGGTGACGCCCATAGCGGCGTCATCCACCACCACAGCCAGTTGATAGGCCCAGGCTCCGTCGGAGCGCTTGATGGGAAAGTCGCCGCATTCGGTGGCCAGATCCTGGGCGTAGGGGCCCTGAAGACCGTCCACAAAGGAGACGGTCCTGCCCGGGACCCGAAGACGGTAACTGGGGGTCCTTTCCAAACTCCGCCGGGCGATCTCCTCTGCGGACAACCCGGCGCAGGGGCAGGAGGGAGACACCTCATGGATGTGGGGAGCCTCATTGAGCCGCTGTATGCGGGAGCAAAAGCAGGGGTAGGTAAGCCCCCGCTCTGTCAGCGCTTCAAAGGCGGCGGCGTAGAGCCTGCCCCGGTTGCTTTGCCAGCAGGAGGCTGTATCTCCCCCTTCGTCCCAGGTAAGGCCCAGCCACTCCAGATCCTCCATCAGCTGCCAGGCATGGGAGGGAAGGCACCGCACCGGATCCAGATCCTCGATCCGAAGGACAATGGTCCCGCCCTCATGCCGGACGGAGAGCCAGGCCAGAAGAAAGGAAAAGAGGTTTCCCAGGTGCATCCGCCCGCTGGGGGAGGGGGCAAACCGGCCTTTGACGGGCATGGGGACACCTCCTTAATCAAATATCATGGTAGCGAAGTAGTCCTCCGGAGTCTCGGCCCGGCGGAGAAGCTTTACCGTGCCGTCCTCCCGCAGCAGCAGTTCTGCCGAGCGGAGCTTGCCGTTATAATTGTAGCCCATGGAGAAGCCGTGAGCGCCGGTATCGTGAATGATGAGCAGATCCCCCAACTCCACCTGGGGAAGGGGACGGTCGATGGCGAACTTGTCGCTGTTCTCGCACAGGGAACCTACCACATCATAAATGTGGTCCGAGGGCTTGCCCTCCTTGCCGGAGACGGTAATATGGTGATAGGCCCCGTAGATGGCGGGGCGCATGAGGTTGGCCGCACAGGCGTCCACCCCCACATACTCCTTATAAGTGTGCTTGAAGTGGAGGGCCTTCGTTACAAGGCACCCGTTGGGCCCCAGCATATACCGGCCAAGCTCCGTGTAGATGGACACATCTCCCATGCCCGCAGGGACCAGGATCTTCTCAAATTGCTCCCGGACCCCCTCCCCGATAACGGCAATGTCATTTTCCGGTTGGGTGGGGCGGTAGGGGATGCCCACGCCGCCGGAGAGGTTGATGAACTGAACGTCGCAGCCCGTCTCCCTCTCTAACTCGGCGGCCAACTGGAAGAGGATCCCCGCCAGGGCGGGATAATAGTCGTTGCTGAGGGTGTTGGAGGCCAGAAAGGCATGAATGCCAAACCGCTTGGCGCCCATTGCCTTCAGCTTTTTAAAGCCCTCAAAAAGCTGGTCTCGGGTGAAGCCGTATTTAGAGTCTCCCGGGGTGTCCATCACCTGGAAACCCTCCTTACTCGCCCCTAGCTGAAATACACCGCCGGGGTTGAAGCGGCAGGAGATGGTCTCGGGGATATACCCCAGGGTCTTCTTCAGAAAGTCGATATGGGTGAAGTCGTCCAGATTGATGACGGCCCCCAGATTCTCCGCAAGTTCGTATTCGCAGGCGGGGGTCTCATTGGAGGAGAACATGATCTCATGGCCTCCAAAGCCGCATTTGTCGGAGAGCATCAGTTCAGTGAGGGAGGAGCAGTCCACCCCGCAGCCTTCCTCCTGAAGGACCTTCAGGATCCCAGGAGTGGGGGTGGCCTTTACGGCGAAATATTCCTTGAAGCCGGGATTCCAGGCAAAGGCGGCTTTCAGCCGCCGGGCGGTTTGACGGATCCCTTTCTCGTCGTAGAGGTGGAAGGGAGTGGGGTATTGGGTGGTGATCTCCTGAAGCTGGGGAAGGGTCACAAAGGGAGTTTTCATGGGAAAAGGCCTCATTTCTCTTTGGTTTTTGTTGAAAATAT
>CANOHR010000169.1 GCA_947565875.1 uncultured Pseudoflavonifractor sp. | reverse complement strand
CGTGTGCTCTTCCGATCTCCAGGCAGGGGTCAAGGTCACCACGCTTGTACCGCTGCGGATATAGCCCGGATACATCCGAAGGATCTGAGAGCATACATAGCCCTCCCCACGGCTCAACTCGTCCAAAAGCCGGGCAAGAGCGGTGGAGGCAGAGATGGTCTCCTCCGCCGGAAGGAGTTCCTCCTCCCCCGTAAGGCGACGGAGGACCAGACTCTCCAGCCGTCCTCCCGAGCCCAATACCGCCTTTACTGTCAAGCCGGGAATAGGGACTCCCTCCCAGGCCTGGGTAAGGGTCACGGTCACTGTCTCCCCCCTGGCCTCCCGACCAGTCTCCCAGGCTTCTATCCCCAGGAGTTCCAGCATCTGTCCCAGCCCACTTCCCAGGGGACTCTCTCCCTGAAACTCAGCTTCCAGGTCCCCGGAGGGGGTGACGGTTACCCGTCCTCCGTCTCCCTCGTAGCTTACCCGGGCTCCTACCTGCTCTACCGAAGTCACAGTCCCCAGCAGAAGGGTGGCTTGGGCCTCCCCTGGGGCCTCCAGAGTCACCCGGCGGGGCATCAGTTCCAAAGCGCCGGGGATCTCCTCCGGCAGATAGGCCACATCGTTTCGGGCCAGGATGGTCCGCATCCGCTCCCGTGTCTCCAGCTCATCCCGCCGGCTTTGCCACTCCCGCAGCCCCACCTGGGCCAGCAGAAAACCGTTGACCAGTACCAGCAGCAATATAATAATGTTTTTGATCCTGGACCAGCGCATGGCGGCCCTCCTTCAGATCGTCAGTCGATCGTATAATGCTTCCCCGCTCCAGGCTCACTCCTCCGCTGTCCATCCAGCGGTAAGGAAGGCTCCGGCGCCTTCGCTGTAGCATAGCGTCAGCTTCTTCCCGCTGTCCTGATGGAAAGGGGCATTCATGGCAGCGGCGGCCAGCCGCTGACCGGGGATCAGGAGCGTTTCCTCGGTGGGTTCATAGCTGCGGAGCGACAGGGTAAAATCACTGACCGCTCCGCCCCTCACAGTGAAGCTGGCACACCAGCCCTCCGCTCCTACCCGCAGAGGGATCCCATTCAACCGGCCATGGAAGGTGATCTTCCAACCTGCGGCTACCTCTTCCACTCCCGTAAGCACATAAAGAGTCTCTCCCTTCCAGGGAGCGGCGGCCCTCTCCAAAAGAGTCCAGGCTGCCATAGCGGCCTCCTCCCCGGTGGCTCCCTCACCTTGGTAGGCCACGGGATACCGGAGTTCCTCTCCGGCATGAAAGGTCACCGTCCCATCCCCGCCTATCCGAAGGCGGTCACCGTTTTCATTGATGGCAAGCCCGCCTCCTGCCTCGTAGGTCGAACCCACCCCGGACTGAAACCCCAGCGCGGCAAGGAGTTGTCCCAGAGCCTCTTGGTCCCCCACCAGGTCTGGGGAGGAGACTGCATAACCTTTGGGCCGGGGAGCCGTCATGGGCACCAGCACATCAGGATCCACAGAAGCATAGGCCCGGTCGGTTTGGGCCAGCGTATAGGCAAGAGCCACGCCGTTGGGATTGAATTCTCCCAGTATGCTGTCCATATGTCCCTCATAGGCTACAGCGGTGGGACAAAGATAGTAACCCTCCGCATTCCGCCAGCATAGCTTCACCTGAGCGCCGTCCCAGGCAAGAAGCAAAGACTGGGCCCGTCCCTCCGGCGCCGTGCCTTCTTCCCCGATCCAGGCGGACAATGCGGACAGCGGCGGCGCACCCTGAAAGACACAGTAGATCCCCGGCCTTTCCAGAAGTTCCTGCCACTGCCGCCGGGAGATCCGCTCCGGTTCTCCCGCTGTGGCAAAGCCCTCCCCCAGCAGAGGGGAGAACTGTTCAAAGGTCCGGCGGACCTGTTCTTCGTCATAAACCGCTCCATACAAGCCCAAGCCGTTTCGTGCGGTGACACCATAGGGCGTCACCGCCTCCCTGGGTTGCCGTTCCGCAGCGGCCACCGTTCGGGTCGGCGGATCCATCCAGCCCCGAAGCTGGGTCGCAAGGGGCGTTCTCCAGGCCAGAAACAGGGCCGAACAGGTAAGAGCCACGATCAGGGCGTCCTTCCCCAGTTCTATGATCCTCCGCCGTTTGGTGGGCTTTGCCACCAGAGGAACTCGCTTATTCTTCCCCATGGCTGGGCCCCTCCACCGGAAGCTCCACCCGAATCGTAAGCCCGGGCTCCTTTTTGTCCACAATGGAAATGCTTCCCTGATGCTGCTCTACGATCTCCTTGGCAATAGACAGTCCCAGGCCCGTCCCTCCCGACTCTCGGGAGCGGGCCTTGTCCACCCGGTAAAACCGTTCAAAAATACGTTCCTGATCCGCCTTTGGAATGCCGATCCCATTGTCGGATACCTCCAGCCAGACCCTCCCCCCCATCGCTCCGGCGGAAATCTGAATGCGGCCTCCCTCAGGGGTATATTTAATGGAGTTGGATACTACGTTCATCATCACCTGGGTGATCCGTTCCCGGTCTGCCCGCACCTGGGGAAGGTCTTCGGGCAGTTCCAGAGTAAGGGCATGTCCATGGCGCTCCGCTTCCAAGCGATTGGCGTTCACCATGGTCTCGATGGCCTCGGCAAAAGAGAACGTGGTCAGGTTCAGCTCACTCTTGCCCGAGTCAAACCGGGACAGGGTCAAAAGGTCCTGCACAATGTGGGCCATCCGCTCCGACTCGCTGAGGATCACATTCAGGAAGCTCCGCTCCATGGCGGGGGGCAGGGCTCCGGCGCTGTCCACCAGGGTCTCAGCGTAGGAATGGATGTTGGTCAGCGGGGTACGCAGTTCGTGGGAAACGTTGGCCACAAACTCCTTTCGCATCTCCTCGGTCTTATTCCGTTCGGTCACATCGTGGATCACCACCAGCACTCCCGCCTGATGGTCCCGGTCAAAGGGGGCCAGTAGAAGTTCCAGGCTTCGTTCCCCCTGCTCCCGGCTCCCTGCGATGAAGCCCAGGACCCCCGGCTCCAACACGTCCTTTAACGAAGCGATATCTCCGAAAAGAGAGGCATAACTCACCTCTCCGCCGATGGGCAATTCCCGTCCCAGCATCTCCTCGGCGGCAGGGTTGGACTGAATGATCTCCCCCCGCTGACTGAAGGCCACCACACCGTCGGTCATGTGAAGAAAAAGGGTATCCAGCTTGTTACGCTCGTTCTCCACCTCCTGGATGGTGCTTTGGAGTTGGCGGGCCATGTCGTTGAAGGTGGAGGTCAAAACC
>CANOHR010000168.1 GCA_947565875.1 uncultured Pseudoflavonifractor sp. | reverse complement strand
GACCACCTTCACGCCGAAGGGGGCCAGGTTGCGGAGAGTTTGCTTATAATTTTCAATATACCGGTCACGGGAGGGAAGGCCGATCTTGATGTCGTCGTGAACGTTTACCGATTCCACCACGTCCATGTGGAAGCCATATTCATCCAGTTGCTTTTTCACGGCGGCGATCTCGCTGACCTCCCAGATCTCCCCAGGCATTTTGTCGTGGAGGGCCCAGACGATCCCCGTGACTCCGGGGATCTGCCTGATGTCGGCAAGGGAGATCTGGTCGTTCCCCTTGCCATACCAGCGGAATGTCATTTTCATATGAGCTTCTCTCCTTTGGGATATCTTAGAGGGAGGCGGCTAAACCGCGGGCCCTGCCGCAGGCGTCGGCCAGGATGAGCTTGGGATCGGAGCCCGCCGCGTCCAGAGCGTCGGCGGCAATGTAGCTATAGCCCTTGAAGCCAAAGAACCGGGACATGGCTTCCAGATAACGGCTGCCCTGTTCCAGGTCGCTGTTTTCGTACCGTTCCCCCCGGGTGGTTAGAAAAATGAGCCGGGAGCCCCGGCAGGAGCCGAAGAGCCCGTCGGTATCACAGCCGAAGGTGAGTCCCTTCACCGACACATTCTCCACATAGACCTTCAGAATGGCGGGAAAGCTCAGTTCCCACATGGGAGCGGCAAAGACCACCACATCCGCCTGGGCAAACTGACGGGCATAGTGGAACCGGGGGTGATCCAGCGCTCCCTCCTCCACCAGCTTTTCTCGCTGGGCAAAGTTGGCGCCGGTGAGGGGGAGCATACCCTCCGCCTCGGGGCTTACCGTGGAAACGTGATATTTGTTTTTGTCCACAGCCTCCAGAAAGGCGTCGGAGAGCTTCCGGGTCCGGGACTCTTTGCCCCGGATACAGCAGTCTACCAAAAGCAGTTCTTTCACAGTGTTTCCCCCTTTTCGATGCGGACAAAGGCCTCCAGGGCCACGGTGATCTCGTCCTTCTCTCCCTTGGCGGTGAGGCTGGCCCCGTCGGCATAGGAGCCGATGGAGGCGCTGGTGTCCTCCCCCCAGATGACCACATTGTTGAGGATGCTGGCGGCTTTCAGATCCCGGAGCCGGGCTACGGTGAAAAGAGCGGCGGTCTCCATGTCGGAACCCAGGATCCCCCGGCGGGACCAAGCCTCGTTTACCTCGTCCACGTTGTCGATGTAAAAGCTGTCATGGCTGCGGCAGAGCCCCACATGATGGGAAAAGCCCTTCTGGGCGGCGCTCCGGGCGCAGGATGCCAGCAGGGTTGGGTCGGCTATGGCGGGATAGGCGTCCGGCGCGTAGGTCCGGGAGGCGCCGTCGTCCCGGACGGCGGCGCTGACCAGGATCAGGTCTCCCAAGCCGATCCCCTCCTGAAGGGCGCCGCAGGAGCCGATGCGGATGATGTGGGTGATCCCGATATTGCGAAGCTCCTCCACGGCGATGGCCATGGACACTCCCCCCATGCCGGTGGACATGGCCAGGATGGGGACTCCCCCATAGGTGCCTCGAAGGGAGCGGTATTCCCGGTTGAAGCCCAACTCCTCCGCCTGCTCCAGCTGCTGGGCGATACGGCTTACCCGGGCGGGATCGCCGGGAAGGATGGCGTACTTGATGTTCAGGCTCTCATCCAATTGAATGTGGGGCTGTACCATGGCAGGGCTCCTCCTTTTATGTCTGGTAAGAACATTATAGTGGGTTTGGAAGGAAAGCGCAAGAGCGGCGGAGGGGATTTTCCCCACCTTGTCTTTTTCCCATCCTTGTGGTAAGATAAGACTACCTTGAAAGGGGGCGGCGGCGGTGAAGATCCAGGAATCAGCGGAGGATTATCTGGAGGCCATCCTGATCCTGAAAAATGAGAAGGGTATTGTCCGCTCTATCGATGTGGCCCACCGGCTGGAGTTCTCCAAACCCAGTGTCAGCCGGGCGGTGAAGTTACTGCGGGAGGAGGGGCATGTGACCATGTCCGCCGACGGCGCGTTGGAACTTACTGGCACGGGCCGGGAGATCGCCGAACGGATCTACGAGCGCCACCGTCTTCTGACCCTTTGGTTTACTGAGTTGGGCGTCAGTGAGGCCCAGGCCGCCCAGGACGCCTGCCGGGTGGAACACGACATCAGCGCCGAGACCTTCCAAAGACTGAAGGAACACTTTGGGACGTCCTGAATCCGCTTTTTTGAAAAAGAGGGCAAATTGGACTTGACAAATTCAAAGGGGATATGGTAACATATCTCTTGCGCCAGAGGGCGCAAAACGCACGAGTGGTGGAATTGGTAGACTCGCCGGCTTCAGGTGCCGGTGCTCGCGAGGGCGTGTGGGTTCGAGTCCCACCTCGTGCACCATAAGGGAAAGCACTGGTTTTATGCCGGTGCTTTCTTTTTTGCTCTTTAAGAGGAAGGGGCTTGTAAATATAAATTTAGCGGTGAGTGCAGGCGGGCGGGTTTAGAACCGGCCCCTACGAAGGTGGACAATGCGTAGGGGCGGGTTCCAAACCCGCCCGTCCAGGGATGGAATCACCTATAAATTTTCATCTATCCCAAAAACAGAACTTATAAAAGGCAAACGGGTCGCCCTTTGGGCGACCCGCCGTTTTTTACAGAGAAAACTCCACCTTGACTACCTTCCCCAGTACTTTAATGGGGATCTTGCGCAGATCGTAGATCTGGGGCTGGTGGATGGGGTTGGTGGACTGGGGCATCAGGGTAATGGTGCTGTCTGTGGCGTAAAACCGCTTTACGGTGGCGTTTTCCTCCCCCACCATCACAACGGCGATCTCCCCGTTTTCTACCTCCTCCTGCCGCCGGACGATGATCTGGTAGCCGTCGTTGATCCCGATGGCGTTCATGCTGTCTCCCCGGACCAGAAGGGCGAAGTACTCGGCGCCGCCGTTGAGGTCGGTATAGGTGTACCCCTCTATATGTTCCTCTGCGTATAAAGGAAGTCCGGCGGAGATATAGCCCAAAATAGGGATCTTTTTAAAGTGATCGGAGTCGATCGGAATGAGTTCAGGAGGGGGGGAGGTCTCCTCTTCCCAGCCCATAAGGAAGGCGGGGGTGGTGTCCAAAGCCTTTGCCAGAGCCTCCACGTTGTCGGCGGGGATGTTGCTGATAACCCCGGTCTCATACCGGCTCAGAGTCTGACGGCTGATCCCCACCCTTGCCGCCACCTCCTCCAGGGTCATATCCAGCATATGCCTGCGAAGGCGGATGTTTTCTCCGATCCCCATGCTCGTAGCCTCCTT
>CANOHR010000167.1 GCA_947565875.1 uncultured Pseudoflavonifractor sp. | reverse complement strand
GAGATTGGACCATGAACAACATGGATTCCTGGAAGCCTTTGTTGCTGGAAAATGCCCTGATCCCCGTCCAACAGTACAGCTATACCACCGGCAAGAACTCTACCGACTCGGCTATGATTATTGACGCCATGGATATTCTCTATTCCCGGCGGGTGGAGGGCTTTGTGCTGGTGACCAGCGATTCCGACTTTACCCGTTTGGCCCTCCGGCTCCGGGAGGCGGGGATGAAGGTCTACGGCGTGGGGGAAAAGAAGACCCCCCCCCTTTATCGCCGCCTGCGATAAGTTCATCTATGTGGAGGTCATCAAGGGGACGGAAGAGGAGAAGCAAGGGGAGAAGGAACGGGGAAGTCACCTGGCCGCCTATTACGGAATGAGAAAGCCCATTCCCCAGAAGGTGGTAAAGCTCATCGCCTCTACCATCCAGGACGTGTCCGACGAGGACGGCTGGGCCTTCATGGGAGAGCTGGGCAACATCCTGCCCCGGAAGCAGCCCGACTTCGACCCCCGGAACTATGGCTTTGAAAAGCTGACAACGATGGTAAAGTCCATCGACCGCTTTGAGATCGACGCCCGCTCCACCAGCGCCCCCAACGTAAAGCACATCTACGTCCGGGACAAAAAGGCGAGAGGACTGGGATAAGAAAAAAGGAAAGCCCCGGCCATGGTATCCATGGCCGGGGCTTTCCCTTGCCCTTGCGCCAGGCTCCTTTCCTTTCACTTCCATTGACACCGGTGTGGGAACAGGGTAAAATGGAACAGAATTTGTCGAATCCCAGCAAGGAGCCCTTTCCTATGAAAAAATGGATCAGTATGCTTTGCGCCTTTGCTTTGGCGGTGGGCCTGGCTGTCCCGGCAGGGGCGGCACAGCCGGATACCGTTCCCGTCCAATTTCATGACGAGGCGGCGGGGACCTACAGACCGGAGACCGCCTCCGAGGTGGTGGGCGTATTTTTGGACGGAGCGCCTATGGAACTGGATATGCCGGCTGTGACCCAGATCCTGGCGGGAAATGACGGACGCACCATGGTGCCCGTCCGCCCCATTGCCGAGGCGCTGGGGGCCAAGGTGGGCTGGAACGGGGAAAAACGTCAGGTGAGCATTTCCACCAGTCTGGATACCATTATTCTCACCCTGGGCTCTAACCTGGCGGAGGTGAATGGAAGACCGGCAGAATTGCCGGGAGGCGTTCCCGCAGTGGTGGCCCGGTATGGAGATGCAGAGCGGACATTGGTCCCTCTCCGGTTTGTTTCCGAGCAACTCCACGCCCGGGTGGATTGGGACAACGAGGCGTTTGCGGCCTATATCACCTCCGGGGCGGAGGAACTGACACCCCCCGACCCTGACGCCCCGCCCGATGGGCGTCTTACCCGTTTGGCCGTCGATGATAACGCCCAGACCATCACCCTCTATTTAAACGCCCAACCTCATTTTCGGGTCATAGATTTGGGGGACCGGGTGGCTGTGGACCTGCTGGGGTTTGTTATCGGCGGCGGGGAGGATGGAGCCCTCAGCCCGGAGAACCCGGTGGTGAGCCGGATGCGTTATGCCCAGCATGGAACCGATATCGATCCCAGAGAAAACTATGTGACCCGTGTGGTATTGGACCTGGAGCGGAACTGTACTTATGGGGAGAACATGACCGTGACGGGTGACCCTGAATTACAGGCGGTGGTCATTTCGGTGACGCCTTCTGAGACGGGACCTGTCCTGCCCGTTCTACCCGAGAACTGGGATCCTGCCGCTTTTACGGTGGTACTGGATGCGGGCCACGGCGGGAGTGCGACAGGGGCTCTTTATGAGGAGATCATGGAGAAGGACATTACCCTTCCTGTTACCCTCCGGGCGGCGGAACTGCTGCGGGAAAAGGGGTACAATGTGGTCCTTACCCGGGATAAGGACGTGTACGTGGATCTCTATGACCGCAGCGACATGGCGAACAGCGTGGGGGCGGACATTTTTGTTTCCATCCACGCCAACGCCAGTCCCACAAACCTGGATTTTGAGGGGACCTTTACTTACTCTTACCCCAACAGTACAAGAGGGGAGAAGCTGGCCGATTGTATCCAGGCCGCAGTGGTGGCGGAGACGGGTTCTCTGGACCGGGGGCTTCTCACCAACGACTATGTGGTACTCCGGGAGACTACCATGCCGGCCGCCCTCCTGGAGATGGGCTTCATGTCCTGCCACCGGGAGTTGGAGCGGCTGGTGGAGCCGGAATACCAGGAAAAGATCTCCCAGGGAGTGGTAAAGGGCGTGGAGCGGTATCTCGCCACTTTGCCGAAAAAAGCCGGGAGCGCGAAAGCCGGAGGAACGCTTCTTCCTTCGGAGGCAAAATAGAAGAAAAAAAGAAATCGCTTCGTGATCGGATCACGAAGCGATTTCTTTTAGCAGAGGTCCGGCGTTACAGCCCGCTCTTTCTCCCTACGGTGGACGCGGCGAAGAAGAGAGCCAGGCAGAGGGTGATGGAGGCGCCGGCGGAGGAGCCGATATAGTAGGAGGTCATGAGCCCGGCAATGCCGCACACCGTGGCGGTCAGAAGGGAAAGAAGATGATACTGCCGGACGTTCCGGGCCAGGTTCCGGGCCGCGGCAGCAGGGAGGACCAGAAGAGAATTGATGACCAGCAGCCCTACCCAGGTCATAGACACCGTTACCGTTACGGCAATGGCGCAGTTGAGGACCACCTCCTGCCAAAAGACACGAATCCCCCGGCTGCTGGCCAGGGCGGGGTGAAGGGCGGAGAGCAGCAGGGTGTTGTAGGCGCAGACCCACAAGACCAGGATGACTCCTAAAATGCCCAGAAGAAGAAGGGCCTCCTCCGGCCTTACGCTGAGAATGTCTCCAATCAGAAGCGTGTTGAATTTGGTGAAGGAGCCGCCGTTCCAGGTGGCGATAAAAATGCCCAGGGCCACCGCAGTGGAGGAAAAGACGCCGATGACCGTATCGCCGGTCAAGTCCGTTTGGCGGCGGACATAGGTGAAGAGGATGGAAAATGCAAGAGCGAAGCTTATAGCCGCCCACATAGGCTGGGCAAGACCGCACAAAGCGCCGATGGCAATGCCGGTAAAAGCGGAGTGGCCCAAGGCGTCGGAAAAAAAGGACATACGGCTTTGGACCACCATGGTGGAGAGAAGACCGAAAAGGGGCGAGATGACCAACACGGCCAGAAGAGCGGTGGCCATAAACCGTGTCTGGGCCCACTCAAAGGGCAAAAGCGCTACCAGAGCATACCAGGAAGACATATCACTCCGCCCCCTTTCTTATCCGCAGATGGAAGACGT
>CANOHR010000166.1 GCA_947565875.1 uncultured Pseudoflavonifractor sp. | reverse complement strand
CCGCCCTGGCCTCTGAAGGGGTAAAGAAGTACTTCTAAGCAGAACAGCAAAATAAAGCAGGAGGCGCCTTTCTTAAGGCGCCTCCTGCTTTATTTTGCTGTTTTATACAGCTGCCAGGGCAAGAAGCTCGGGAAGAGAGCCCTTTTCCCAGAGAAAGTCCTGAATGGCGGTAAGGTTTTCCTCGCTGTGCTCCAGTTCCTCGCAAAGAAGGCGAAAAACCTCGGGAAAACCCTCCGGATGAAGAGGGGAGAGAGACGCGGCCACCGCTGTTCCCAGCACGGCGAACTCTGCCCAGGTAAGTACGTCCCCGTCCCACACGCCCCGAAGCCAGTGACGGTAGAGGAAGTAAGCGGCGGTCCGCTCCCCCATATGGGACGGGAGGGGAGCCGCCCCGGCAGACCGGGCTTTCCTGGCCTTAAGCAGTTCCTTCCAATGGGGGCGCAGAATGACCAGACCCTCCAGAAGACCCAGATATTTTTTCAGGACCGGGCTCCGCCGGGGCAGAGCCGCCGGCTCCAGGAGGGGAAATTCTTCACGATAGAATCGGCAGAGGGAGAGGAGGTCCTCCGCCCGGTCCTCATCCAGCAAAACCTGGACCTCATTGGAAAAGAGAAGGACTGCCTGGAGCCGTTGTCCCAGAGTGGCCCCCTCCGCAGTTAAAAGGGAGAGGGCCGTCTCCCTGGCGGTGAGAAGGGGAGAAAGAAGGGGAGGGGCTTCCTCCTCCAAGCCTGCTTCCTGACTGACATGGAAGGTCATGTCCTCCTCCAGAATGAGCCGGACGGCCTCCGGGCAGGAGGCGCATAGCCCCCGCTCCCGCAAGGACCCGTATTCATAGCAAAACCGGGGATGGGTGCGGCAGATCAGGGGGGTGGCCTCCTCCCCCAACGCAATGTGGATATGGCAAAGCCCCTCCCCGTTCAGGAAGGGGCAGCTGCCGCCCCTGAGGGGGAAGCAGGGGCTGCCCTCAGGGTCTATGGTCCAAAAGGCCCGGACCCGGTCCCCCAGAGGAGGGGGCAAAGTTTCGTAAAGGGTGGCGGTGGCGGGATCCACCGGGATCTCCCATCCCGCGGCGCAGCAGGTGTGGGGGCACCCTCCTCCCAGGCAGCGGAAGGAGAAGTAGTATTGAGGGGCATGGGTCTCCATGGGAGGTCCCTCCTTTTAGTAGGTCAGAAGCTCCGGCTCGGCTTTGGTGCAGGGGTGGGCCTCCAGGATATCCATAAAGGGACCGGGGCCCTCATAGGCGGGGTGTTCATGAATGGAGATACGGAAGGTCGCGTCCAGCCACTGCTTGTTTTTGAATGCCTCCAGCCCCATTCCCCGGGCTACCAGACCCAGAAAGGCCACGTCATTGGCGCAGCACACCATGGCAAACCGGCCCGGGCAGCAGGTATCGGGATATTTGGATGAGCGCATCATCACCAGCTTGGCGTGGATGGTCTTTCCTTCATACCGCTGGGGATGATCCATCACGTCCACGTACCAGACTCCGAAATCTTCGTCGGGAATGTGGATGACGGGCTGGTCAAGGTCAAAGGGACACTCATTTCCGGTTAGGTAATCCTCGTCCGTTCCGTCGGGGGCCTCCAGATAGATCTCCGCACGGCGGTTTGCCATACGGAGATTCCGGGCGCGCAGGGAGTCCTTCAACTCGGGAGTGCAGCGGTTGAAGACCAGGATGTCGGCGGCCTTCACCTTCTCCGCCATCAGCTGGCCCATATTCCGGGAGTATACATCGAAGGTGGCCGCCTCCACAAAGGTAAAGGTCTGGGCCAGAAACCAGCTGGGGGGCAGGTGGTCCAAAAGGGTATCCAGCGGCCACATGCCGTTATATTCCACCAGCACCTGACGGGGGCGGTGTTTCTTTTCACACTCCCGGAGGAAGATGGGGGTCAGTTCCTCCTCATCCTCCACCGCCGCCACGGTGACGTTTTTCATCAGGCGGGGATCATACTCCACATCCCCCTCCTCGCATTGGAGAAGCAGCGTCCGGTGGTCGGCGGCCAGACCGTCGGCAAGGACTCCGTTGATAAACTGGCTTTTCCCTGAGTCCAGAAAGCCCAGGATCAAATAGACAGGAATTCGCATAAGCTCTACCTCTTACAGCCCGAAAAGCTCTTCCAGCTTGTGCTCGTCCAGCTTGCCGCCGATGACGCACAGCCGTCCGGTGTAGTCCGGCTTGCCCTCCCGGAGCTCTTTCTCTCCGGGGACAAAATCGAATTCCAGCCAGCCGCCCTCTCCGTCGGGGACGATGCCCTTGGCTCGGAAGATCTCCCCGTACTCCCCGCTGTCCAGGGCGGTGAGGATAGCCTCAATATCGGCCCGGGAAAAGCTCTTGGGGGTCTCCTTGCCCCAGCTGGTGAACCGCTCGTCGGCGTCATGGTGATGATGGTGATGCTCGTGGTCGTGTTCGTGGCAGCCGCAGGTGCAGTCGGGGCCGTGGTCATGGTGGGGCTCATGGCCGTGGCTCTCCCCGTCGTGATGATGGTGCCCATGTTCCTCCTCATCCTCGTCACCTTCATGGTGATGATGCTCGTGACTGTGCTCGTGGTCATGGTCGTGATGATGGTGGTGGTGCTGGTGCTCATGGGCCTCCTCCACCAGCTCCCGGAGCTGCTCGGACATGGCGGTCCCCTCAATGGCGGAGAGGATGGTCTTACCCGCAAGCTGGTCCCAGGCAGTGGTGAGGATAACGGCGTCGGGATTCTGCTCCCGGATCAGGGCCACCACGCCCTCCAGCTTCTCCTGGCTCAGCTTCTGGGTCCGGGAGAGAATGATGCTGCCGGCAGACTGGATCTGATTGTTGTAGAACTCAGGAATATTTTTCATATAGCTTTTGGCCTTGGCGGCATCCACCACGGTAACAAAGCTGTTTAGCTCCAACTCCGGCACCGCCTTCACCGCGTCCCCTACGGCGGCGATCACGTCGCTGAGCTTGGCCACGCCCGAGGGCTCGATAAGGATCCGGGTGGGCTGATACTGCTCGTAGACCTTACCCAAAGCCTCGGTAAAATCCCCCACCAGAGTGCAGCAGATACAGCCCGAGGACAGCTCGGAGACCGCAATGCCGCTCTCCTTCAGAAATCCCCCGTCCACGCTGACCTCGCCAAACTCGTTCTCGATGAGCACCAGCTTTTCTCCGGCAAAGACCTCCCCCAGCAGCTTTTTGATGAGGGTGGTCTTTCCGGCTCCCAAAAATCCGGAAATAATGTCTACTTTCGTCATAATACTTTTCTCCTTTGCAGATGAACTGTCTGATATGCTATGTTACCACTTCAAGGGGAAAAATC
>CANOHR010000165.1 GCA_947565875.1 uncultured Pseudoflavonifractor sp. | reverse complement strand
GAATTCCTGGGGAAGCTCGTCCAAATGACTCATATAGTGAGTGAAAAGCTGACGGATCATCTCCTGAGCCTTCCCCTCCTCCCCCTTTGCCACAGGGTTAAAGTAGACTGAATCAAACATGAATTCCCGGAGAAGGGCCATGGCGGCCTTCCGTTCCGGAGACTGGAGAATATCCTCTTTTCCCCGGCTGGCCTCGATGATGTCGGTGACCAGGGTGTTGATCCGCTGAGAGTGAGTCACCCCCAGCCCCTGCCCCACCTCGGCAGGGATATCCAGAGGATAGATGACCCCGCCCCGGAGGGCGTCGTCGATATCGGCGCTGAGGTAGGCGATCTTGTCGGCGATCCGAACAGCCCGTCCCTCCAGGGTCTCGGAGCGCTCACTGCCGGAATGACACAGGATCCCCCGGCGCACTTCGTAGGTCAGGTTCAGCCCCTCCCCCTCGTTCTCCAGTCGGTCCGCCACCCGGAGGGACTGCTCATAGTGGCGGAACCCCCCCGGCATGATCTCATTTAAAAGTCGCTCTCCCGCATGGCCGAAGGGGGTGTGGCCCAGGTCGTGGCCCAGGGCGGCAGCCTCGGTCAGATCCTCGTTGAGACCCAGGCCCCGGGCGATGGTCCGGGCCACCCGGACCACCTCCAGGGTATGGGTCATCCGGGTCCGGTAGTGGTCCCCCTGGGGCTGCAAAAAGACCTGGGTCTTATGCTTGAGACGGCGAAATGCCTTGGAGTGGACAATGCGGTCCGTATCCCGCTGAAAGCAGGTCCGCACGGGGCAGGGTTCCTCCGGGCGCTGCCGTCCCCTGCTTTCTGAGGCGCGACAGGCCAGCGGAGAAAGGTCCTTTTCCTCCCGCCGCTCCAGTTCTTCCCGAATGGTCATTTCTCTCGCCTCCTGTTCTGTCCCTCTATATGTCTTATACGCCATAAAAATCAAAAATCCTCTTTTTGAGGGGAAAATTTTTTTATTTTTTTTCTCTGGGAACCGCCTTCCACTGCTCGCCGGTGATCCGAGGGATCATTCCGCCGGCGGAAAGCTCCCCCAGCCGTTGGGCAAAGCGTTCCTCCATCCCTTGGGGCAGAAGGGCCCGAAAGGTGATCTGAGAGCCAAAGATGTGATCCCCCTCTATTCCCTTCAAGGGGGGCAACTCCTGCTTCAGGCGTTCAAACAGTGGGTAGGGGCAATCCGTCTCCACCGCCGTCCAAGGGCGGACCACCGAGATCCCGGCAGCGTCCAGGGCATCCTTAGCGCTGCGGCCATAGGCCCTGGTAAGCCCCCCGGCTCCCAGAAGGACGCCGCCGAAATACCGGGTCACCACACAGCAGACATTCTCAATGTTCTCCTTCTGAAAGACCCCCAGCATGGGCTGACCCGCCGTTCCCTGAGGCTCCCCATCGTCGGAGTAGCGCACCACGCCTCCCCGGCGGAGGATATAGCACCAGCAGTTGTGGCGGGCGTCATGGTAGCGCTTCTTCATGGCCTCCACACAGCTCCGGGCCTCCTCCTCGGTATTCACCGGCCAGACATGACCGATAAAACGGGAACGCTTTTCGGTAAATTCCGTCTCCGAAGGGGCCGTAGGGATGTAGTATTCGCTCATAGCTCCTGCCACTCCTCTTTTGTCAGGGCATAGTGAAGCTCGGTGCGTTCCTCCCCCATCAGTTCCACCCACGCCTTTTCGGTAAAACGGTAACGGAACCCGCACTTCTCTACCACCCGGCGGGACTTGTCATTGAAATCATAGTGGCCGCACCAGATGGTCCGAAGGCCCAACTCCTCAAAGCCATAGCGCAGAAGCTCCCGGACCGCCTCGGGCATGAGCCCCCGGCCCCAATACTCCGGAGAGAGGGCATAGCCGATCTCATCGTCGGGACCGGGAAGCAGGCTTTGGTGCCGGTCCACGAAGCCCGCCGAGCCAATGACCTTCCCGGTAGGCTTGTCCACCACGGCGAAGGCGTTGGGAGCGGAAAAGACGGAAGCGATGATCTCCCGGCTCTCCTCCAGGCTCTTATGGGCAGGCCAACCGGCGGCGGGGCCCACCCGGGGGTCTTTGGCATATTCATATAGGTCCTCGGCGTCGGTGGCCGCGAAAGGCCGCAGGATCAGCCGTTGGGTCTCCAGAGTCATAAGGCAGGCCCTCCTTTTAAAAGATGTTTGATGAAGTGAGGCGGCGGGTTTGGGAGGAAAGTACGAGCAGCCCGATGAGTCATCGGGCCCTACGGGGAATGATTTTCGCCGAAACAGCAGGGGGACTATTGGGTGGTCCGGCCGGACCGGCGGGGACGCCGGTCCCTACGGGACGACGTTTGTTAGGATCGTGGGGCAGGATGCCTCGGCCCGCCGGGGGGCATGGAACCACATGAAGGCGCGCCGGGGGCGTCGCGCCCTACGGCGGGTTTGGGAGGAGAATGCAGACGGGCCGTCGGAATATCGTTGCGGCTCGTTTTTTCCTGGCGTAAAGGGAATACGGATTGCCACGGGCCCTTTGGGCCCTCGCAATGACGGGCTGGAAGGTGGTCCGGCCGGGCGATTCATAAATCATGGAACCGTCCCCTACGGCGTCGTCGCAAAGTCCGCTTCTTCCGTTTCCGCCTGCGGCGAAAACTCCATCCGCTCCCTTGCTCCTCCTTTCCCCACAAAGGCTGAGGACCGCCTTTGCGGGGCCCCCATTAAAACCATCCCTCCGCGTGGAATGGTCTTGACCTTGTAGGGGCGGCTGCCCACAGCCGCCCGCGGGGCGGGACACGGAACAATAGAACACGACCCACCCAAACCCCGGCGGCGTTACGAAGTAAGCCGCTGGGGTAAGCTTTCTTCCGCAGAAAAGCTATGGGGTGTTTCCAAAGAGGGGCCGCCGCAGCGGCCCCTCTTTGGTCGTTGGGGAAGGAAGTCCAGAGGGAGGGCAAATCGAAACGCCCTCCCTTTGGTGTCCTTTCGCTTCCTTTCCCACACGGGAAAGGAAGGCCCCCGGCAGGGCCCTGCCGGGAAAGCGTCAGGAATCGGTGCGACCTATCAGATAATCCACGCTCACGCCGTAAAAGTCCGCCATGCGCCAAAGGACAGAGGCGTTGGGCTCCCGCTTTCCATACTCATAACGGCAATACGCGCTCATGGAAATATCCAGTTCCTTTGCCGCATCTTCCTGCCGCAAGCCCTTTTTCTGCCGCAGCATTTTCATTCTTTCCGCCAATTTCATATTTGTCCCCTAGGAATCGGTACGGCCCACAAGATAGTCAATGGTCACTCCAAAAAGATCCGCCATGCGCCAAAGGAGAGAAGCGTTAGGCTCCC
>CANOHR010000164.1 GCA_947565875.1 uncultured Pseudoflavonifractor sp. | reverse complement strand
TTCTTTTCGGCGTACTCATGGACCTTCTTAGGGAGAGTGACCTTCTTGTCGGTAAAGGTGAACTTCATACAGCCGTCAACTCCTTTTGCCTCGTGGGCTTCTTTGGACGGGCAGCAATACCGCCGCCCCTCTATTTGTATGATACCATATTTTGCCCAAGAAGTCACCCCTTTTCCCATCATTTTTTGTGGGAATCATAAGCGACAGAATGTGTCAAAAAAGTTGGTTGACATTTTCTGGAAATTATGGTATAAATTTCATATGGTGAAGGAAACGGCACAGCCGTTTCTCGACCCGTGTTCATTCCATTCTCCCCGTATCGCGCTTTGGGCGTCCCGTTTCCGGGACGCCCGCTTTTTATCCTTATGGCGTTTTCCTCTGGGTATAGCTGTTCCCGCCTTCCGTGTGGTCCAGGCTTCGCTCCAAGATCAGAGTGACCTCCAGCATCCGCCCGTTGGCTCCGCCGGTCCACACCTGAAGGGAAAGTTCCTCTCCTACGGCCATCCGGTCCTTGATCCGCAGCAGATCGTCCACACATTGAACCGTCTCGCCGTTGGCCCCGACGATCACGTCCCCGGTATAGAGCTTTCCCAGGGCGTCGGTGCCTTCCTTCACGCTCATGACCTCCGCCCCGTCAGGGAGGTCATTGAAGTCAAAATGGTCCGTCACAGTGACTCCCATAATAGGCCGGCCGGCGTAACTTCCCTCGGCAATGATCTGGTCCACCACCAGCTTGGCCATAGCCGAGGGAACAGCAAAGCCCAGGCCCTCGATGGTCTCCCGCTCGGACATCATCTTCATATTGGTGATACCCACCACCTGACCGGCGGCGTTGATAAGGGCTCCCCCCGAATTTCCTGAGTTCAGCGCGGCGTTGGTCTGGATCAGAGTCATGCTTTGCCCGTCCATGTCCACAGTCCGGTCGATAGCGGAGATGATGCCGCTGGTCATGGTTCCCCGCAGTTCCTCCCCCAGGGGGTTTCCGATGGCATAGGCCGCATCCCCCACCCGAAGCTGAGCAGAGTCTCCAAAAACGGCCGGGGTCAACCCGTGCCGGTCCACCTTCAGTACCGCCAGATCGGTCTCCCCGTCATAGCCCACCAGAAGGGCCTCCGCCCGACTGTTGTTAGAGAAAACCACGTTGGCCTGCTGAGCCCCCGCGATCACATGGGCGTTGGTCACAATATAACCGTCCTCCGTCATAATGATCCCCGTCCCCAGATACATCCCGTCCTCTACAGAGGCCCGGATCCCCACCACCGAGGGGCTTACCTGGTCATAGATCTCCCTGGCAGTCAGTTCCGTCTCCCCCACGGGCGCCAGAGACAACGCCACATCGTCCCTCAAGGGGGCGCGCTGGATGGAGGTCTCATCCAATTCTCTGACCCAGTCCAGATCTTCCGAGTACTCATAATACCGGTTCCAACCTGCGGCAGGATCCCAAAAACGCTCTATCAGGGCCTCCCCCGGTAAGATCCCGCCCTGAAAATAGACCGCCACTCCCGTCAGGATCAGCAAAAGGGCCAGCATAAGACAAAAGCCGCTTGTGCCGTTTTCCTCCCGGGGAAGATCCTTTCTCCTGGAAAGCCTTTCCTTCTTTTCGCCCTTTCCCCGCCGCAGGCTGGGGGTCCGGCGTTTCTGAGCTTCCTCCTGCACCGGAGGCCGGTCCCCAGGCACATCGCCGTAAGGAGCCGGGGGTTCTCCCGGTTCCCACTTCTGGGGCACCATGCCGGAATTACGGCTCCAGCCATCGTAATCGTAAATGCTGCTTCGCATGGCGGCCCTCCTTCCCTCTCTTTGTCTCCTGGTCTCTCTGTTCTCTCCCCCTATCGGGCCATGGGCGGCACCCTAGGCCACGGTCAGGGTAAACGTAAATGTGGTAAGTCCGTCCTCGCTGGTCGCGGTAATGTTCTCCCGGTGATTGTTGATGATCGTCTTAACGATATACAGTCCCAGTCCCACGCCCTCCCGGTCCACGCTGCGGGAGCGGTCTGTTTTATGAAAACGGTCAAAGACCCGCTTCAACTCCTCCGCCGGGATGGTCTCCCCCCGGTTGCGCACCGAGACCAAGGCTTTCTCCCCCTTCACCTGGATCTCAAGGCCCAGAGCGCTCTCCGGGGCGGCAAATTTGATAGCGTTATCCAGCAGATTATAGCACACCTGGGTGATGGCGTCAGGATCCCCCCACACCATAACCGGTCCTTCCGGAAGCTGGGTCTCCACATCCAGACCCCGCCCTGTGATCTTCCCCTCCAGGCTCACCAGCACCCGAAGGAGCAACTCGGAGACATCAAAACGCTCCTGCGCGGTGACATTCTCATTGGATTGAAGCCGGGAGAGATCCAGCATCCGCCGGACCAGCCGGGAAAGCCGCCGGGTCTCGGAGGAGATAGTGGTCAGGGCCTCCCCCTCTTTCTCCCGGGGAATCGTGCCGTCTAGGATCCCATCGGCAAAACCGGCGATGGTAGTCATGGGCGTCTTCAGTTCATGGGAAACGTTGGCGATGAACTCACTGCGCTGGGCCTCGCTCTTGGCCAGGGAGTCGGCCATGGCGTTGAATGCCTCGGCCAACTCCCCCACCTCGTCCCTGCGGTCCTCGCAGCCCACCACCCGAACGCCAAACTCCCCCTGGCCGAAGCGGCGCACCGCCTCCGCCATATCCTTCAAAGGCTTGGTCTGCCGAAGAGAGGTCACCGAACTGATACCGGAGGCCAGCAAAAGCACCACCGCCGCTGAAAGCAGGAAGATGGCGGCCAGGTCCTGCCACATAGTGGTAAGAGTGGAAGTATCGCTGACCACCAGCACCGCTCCCCGCTGGTAGGTAAGCCCTGTAATATAAGAGCTTTGAAGAATGGGGACGCCGGTGACAAAACTCTTATCGGCCAGAAGCCCTCCCAGACTGCTGCGCTGGGCGTAGCTTCCCTGGGTGGCGATGGTCTCCATGCAGTCAGTGGGTACCATACCGCTGAGGAGGCTGCCCACCCCTGCTCCGGAGGAGGCGTAGACGATCTCTCCGCTGTTTTCCGCCAGGATGACGGTAGACCCGGATATGTTGGCAAGAGAGGCGATATAAAGTTGATAACCTGTATCCTGGATGCTGGAGCCGATCCCGTTGGACAGATAAGAACTGGTAAAGCCGGCCACATAGCTGGCGTTACGCTCCATGGCCTCCTGTTTATCCCGGATGATATATTGATAACTCAGAGTGGCAAAGGCGCCGCCCAGCAGCAGGAAAGCCGCCAAGATCACTGCCGCCATCATGGCAAATTGCCGCCGATACAGAGATCTCAA
>CANOHR010000163.1 GCA_947565875.1 uncultured Pseudoflavonifractor sp. | reverse complement strand
GCTTCATCAATTCCTTCACCACATCCCGGAGGGTAGGAAGGCCCACTCCGATCCTTTTCGCCATCTTTTCTTCCCCATAGAGCTTTACCTTAGCCTCCAGAAGGACGATCTCCCCTGCCGCCGCGTCCTCCACCGTATAACCGCAGGTCTCCAGAAGGGCGGTGGCCGCCTCATAACTCTCGGGATGAACTCCCGTGTGGTCCAGGGGGTTTTTGCTCTCCGGCACCCGGAGGAATCCGGCGCACTGTTGGAAAGCCTTGGGCCCCAGCTTGGGCACCTTTAAAAGCTGTTTCCGGGCGGTAAAGACCCCGTTCTCCTCCCGGTATGCCACAATGTTTTTCGCTGTGAGGGCGGTAAGTCCGGCCACGTGGGAAAGAAGGGAAGCCGACGCGGTATTGAGATCGGCCCCCACCGCGTTGACGCAATCCTCCACCACCCCGTTCAAGGTCTCGTCCAGCCGGGCCTGGGGCATATCGTGCTGGTACTGGCCCACCCCAATGGCCTTAGGATCGATCTTCACAAGTTCCGCCAGGGGATCCTGAAGACGGCGGGCAATGGACACCGCCGAGCGGAGATTCACGTCAAACTGGGGAAACTCCTCCGAGGCCAGCTTGGAGGCGGAATAGACGCTGGCTCCCGCCTCGCTGACCACCATGTAGCTGACGCCGGGATCCACCACCTTCAGAAGTTCTGCGGTCATGATCTCCGTCTCCTTGGAGGCGGTCCCGTTTCCAATGGCGATGACTTCCACCCCATGCTTTTTGATCAGCTGCGCCAGATGGGCAATGGCCTCCTGCTTTTTCGCCTCGGAAAAGGTGGGGTACACTACGGCAGTATCCAGGACTTTCCCCGTGGGATCCACCACCGCCACCTTACAGCCGTTACGGTATCCGGGGTCCAGCCCCATAGCCACCTTTCCCTTTACCGGCGGCTGCATGAGAAGGGGTTTCAGGTTGGCCCCAAACATTTTGATGGCCCCTTCGTCCGCCCGCTCCGTGAGGGTATTGCGGACCTCCCGCTCCAGGGAGGGATAGATGAGCCGGTCATAAGCATCCTCCGCCGCCGCGCGTACAAACTCCGTTCCCGCCGAGCCCTGGCGGACCACCGCTCCGTAGAGAAGGGACAGGGCTTGCTCCCGCTCGGTCAGGACCGCAACGGTCAAAAACTCCTCCCGCTCTCCCCGGTTGACGGCCAGGATCTGATACCCCTGGAGCTTGGTCACCGCCTGCCGGAAATCATAGTACCCCCGGTAGACGCTGTCCTCCTCCCCCACCGCGGTAGAGGAAAGTACACTGTGGCGGAGCATATATTCCCGCAGCAGCTTGCGGACCTCGGCATCGTCGCTGATAAGTTCGGCAATGATATCGTTGGCCCCCTGAAGAGCGTCCTCCACCCTCTCTACCCCCAGGTCGGGATCGACGTATTCCTCCGCCGCCGTCAGAGGCCCCGGACAGCCGGGCTCCTGCGCAAAGAGGAGAAGCGCCAACGGCTCCAGTCCCTTCTCCCTGGCCACGGTGGCCCTGGTCCGCCGCTTTTGCTTATAGGGCCGGTACAGGTCCTCTACCTCCGCCAGGGTGACGGCAGCGTCAATGGCGGCGGACAACTCCTCGGTCAGCTTTCCCTGCTCCTCAATGGCATGTCTGACCTCCTCCCGGCGCTTATCCAGATTCCGCAGATACTGAAGCCGGTCCTCCAGTTCCCGTAATACCGTATCGTCCATGGCTCCGTGCATTTCCTTGCGGTAGCGGGCAATAAAGGGAATGGTATTCCCTTCATCCAAAAGCTCTACCACATTGCTTACATACTGTTCCGGCTGGCCCAACTCCTGAGCCAAAACGTGGGTGATCTTGTCCATGAGCTTCTCCTTCGGGTTTCTGATAAAGTATACGCTTTCTCTCTCCGGGCAAAAGGCGGCGGACAGCTTTTTTCGCTGTCCGCCGCTATTTATTTTGTCTCCTCTTCTTTCTCCTGCGCTCTTTCCAGCTTGGATACCCTGGCCCATTCCACCCGGCGGTCGGAAAGCTGTTCCACCTGAATACGCAGACCGTCCGCCTCCACCGTTGGGTGGGTGCCGTCGGCAGGGATCACATCCAACCGGGCAAAGACCAAGCCTCCCAGTGTCTCGGCCTCCTCGTCCTCAGGAAAGGATATCTCCAGGGCCTGGGCCACATCCTCCAGAGAGGCGCTTCCCGAGACTCGCCACAGGTTTTCCCCCTGCGGTACGATCTCCTGCTCATCCTGGGGATCGAACTCGTCGTAAATGTTGCCCACCAACTCCTCGATCAGATCCTCCATGGTGATGATCCCGCTGGTGCCGCCATATTCATCCACCACCACGGCAAAGTGGGTCTTCCGGTTCTGCATATCCCGGAACAGCACGTCGGTACGGACTGTCTCAGGGACAAAATAGGCCTCCCGCAAAAGCTCCCGCAGGGGCTTAGGCTCCGGAAGCTGGGCGTTGAGAAGGTATTCCCGGGTATTGAGAATACCAATGATGTCGTCGGTGTCCTCCTCATACACGGGAAACCGGGTCAGGCCCGAGGTGCGGATGGTCTCCATGATCTCCGTTCCCGGATCCTCCACCCAAAGCATGACCACATCGGTACGGTGGATCATCACATCGGCGGCGGTGGAATTATTGAACTCAAAGACATTCTCGATGAGTTCCTTCTCCTCCTTCTCGATCTCGCCCTTCTCCTCCCCCATGTCCACCATTTGGCGGATATCCGCCTCAGATACCCTTTTATTAAGGGCCCGAAGCCGAACGACCAAATAGACGATGGCGGCATTGGCGATGACCAGAAGTACAGCCAGCAAAATAAGTAAGGGTATCGTGGGGTCGTCCACAGACGCTTCCTCCTTCTATATAAATGGAACGCTCCGTGTAGTATATCACACTATATTGAAAAATGCAAAAAATATCCTCGACGCCCTAGGCTTGTTTTTTCACGGCGGCCCTGGCCTCCTCCACAAACTCCCGGACCGCGGGACTGGCGGTAGCCGGATCCCAGGCCAGCCCGATGGCGGTATGGGAAACATCCCGCAGGGGGATCTTGACAAGGCCGGAAAACCGTTTCTTCCCCCCACAGGGAAGAATGGTAAAACCCGTTCCCGCCTCCACCGTCAGAAGCATTCCGTCAAAACTTTCATAGACAGAAGAAATCAGGATCCCATGGTTTTCCAGTTCCGAGCGGGAGACCAGGCCCATATTTTTTTGCAGTTCAGAATCGGCCAGGATCAGCCGGTTTCCCCTCAGGTCGGAAAGGGAAAGCTGCTTATAGGCAGCCAGAGGATGCTCCTTGT
>CANOHR010000162.1 GCA_947565875.1 uncultured Pseudoflavonifractor sp. | reverse complement strand
CAGCAGTCAGATCCGCTGAAACGCCTGTCTCCCAAACCGATTTCACCCGCATCATCTCTCTTTTGCTCCGTATCTCCCGCAGTTTTTCTCCCATTCCGCTCCCCCCTTTCTCCCATAGTTTACTCCACTTCACCACCTTTGTCAAGTCTATTTTACAAACTTTTTTCATTTTTTGTTTAGCCCAGTATATATTTTTTGCAGCCAGTTCCTCCCCACCAAAGAACCGTCCCTCGTTTCCCCTTTTCTATTTTGGTTTGCCAAATTCCCTATGTTAAGCTAATTTAACAATTTTCTTGACTTTTTGTTTAGTCAAGTATATACTAAATATAACTTCCCCTGAAAGGAGAGTCGACAAACATGACTTTGGGCGAACTTGTTCATGCCTACCGGGAAGAACGCGGAATGAGCATGCAGGAATTTGCCGACCGAAGCAACCTCAGCAAGGCCTATATCTCCATGCTGGAGCGGAACCGGAATCCCCAAAGCGGCCGGCCCCCGGTCCCTTCCCTGGAGACCATTCGTTCCGTCAGCCATGTTATTGGGGCAGACTTCAACGATGTGATCGCCGCCCTGGACGCCGAAGAGCCCGTCAGTCTTTCCTACCTTCAGTCCCGCCGCCCCTTTTCCGACAACCTGCTTCCCTTGGAGCCTATGGAACGGATCCCTCTGCTGGGACAGATCGCCTGCGGCACCCCCATTCTGGCCGAACAGAACGTGGAGGACTACGTTGACCTTCCCCGGCACATCCGGGCCGACTTTACTCTCACCTGCCGCGGGGACAGCATGATCGGCGCGGGGATCCAGGATGGCGACATGGTCTACATCCGGCAGCAGCCCGAGGTGGAAAACGGAGAGATCGCCGCGGTAATGGTGGACGAGGAGGAAGCCACCCTGAAGCGGTTCTACTTTGACGGTCTTACCGTCCAGCTGGTAGCGGAGAACCCCAAATTTCCCCCCATGGTCTTTACCGGAGAGGAAATCAGCCGCCGGGTCCATGTCGTAGGCCGGGCCGTTGCCTACACCCATAGCCTTTGAGCTTTGAAAAGAAACGGGACGCCGCCTTACAAGGGCGGCGTCCTTTTCCAGTTTTTATTTAGATAATTATCTAAATATTAATTGACTTTCCCCTTCATCTCTGCTATCATTTAGATATATTTCTAAATAAGGAGGTTACCTATGGCGTTTCAAGAGACCTTTAAAGCCCTCTCCGATCCCACCCGCCGCGCCATTCTGGATCTTTTGAAGAAAGGCTCCAAAACCGCGGGAGAGATCGGCAGCCAGTTTGATATGACGGGAGCCACCGTATCCCATCACCTCTCCGTTTTGAAAGAGGCGGGACTTATCAGCGACGAGCGAAGAGGGAAGTATATCTACTATGAACTGGATCTGTCCATTCTGGATGAGATCACCGGCTGGATCGCCGGACTGAAAGGAGACTCTCAAAATGAAAAATAAAACGGCCATCACCCTGATGTGGGTGGTATCCCTGCTTCCCTTTGCCTTGGTGGCTCTGGCCTGGCCCTATCTGCCCGAGCGGATCCCCACCCACTGGGGCTTTAACGGCCAGGTGGACGGCTACGGTTCCCCCGTTACCCTGCTTTTGCTATGCGCCATCGGTCCCATCCTGTCCCTGGGGCTTCAATTTTTGCCCCGGCTGGACCCCAAAAAGGAGAACTACGAAAGGTTCCAGTCCCGCTATGATCTCTTTGGGCCCCTGGTTCCGGTAATACTGTTGGTCTGTGTTGTCATCTCCCTGTCAGAGAGCCTTTGGCCGGGCCGTATCAATGTAAGCCGCACCATCGGGGCAATGATCGGCATACTGTTCCTCATCACCGGCAACCTGATGGGCAAGATCAAGACCAACTGGTTTATGGGCATCCGCACCCCCTGGGCCCTCAGCGACCCCGACGTGTGGAATAAAACGCAAAGGCTGGGCGGATGGGTCTTCTTCCTCTCTGGGCTCTCGGCGGTGATCCTCTCCCTGCTGGCGCCGGAAAAGATCTTTTTCGCGGTCTTCTTCACCATTTTTTTCGTGGGCATTATTCTGACCTACTTTATGAGTTGGAAGTGGTATCGGGACAAGAGATAAATTAAAATTTAGCGGTGAGTGCAGGCGGGCCGGTTTAGAACCGGCCCCTACGAAGGTGGGCAATGCGTAGGGGCGGGTTCCAAACCCGCCCGCACAGGGATGGAATCACCTATAAATTTATATTTGCCCGCAAAAAGGGAGCGGCTCCCCCGGAGCCGCTCCCCGCTTCTATTATCCCTTCTTTTTCAACTCCCCCACGATGGCGCAGAGGATCCCGCCGAGGGGAAAAACCACCCAACCGGGGTGCCACTTGTTCCACACAAACCCAAGTAGCAGGAAGATGGCGGTAGCGGTAAGCATAATGATCCCCTCTATATCGGTTCCTTTTTTCCCTGTCCGTTCCTCGGAATTCTCGTCGTAGGCGTCGTTCAGGATGCCCAGGTAGACGATGGCCCCTACGCACAGGGCCAACAGCAGCAGGAATGCCGCCACTATGTACAGGACCGTCTCGTTGTCCTCCCCAAAAAAGGAGACTGCCGCCACCAGCATAGCCACGCTCAGCAGGATGCCCCCCACAGCGGCGGCCATGCCCAGACGGAAGATCTGCCCGAACCGCTCCACCTCCTCCGGCCAGGGGCACAGGGGCGGCACGGGGCAGGACTTTTGGAAGCTGTCGTGATCCAGCCCCACAAACACAAAGAGGAACACCGCCCCGGCCACAGACAGCAAGACCGGCAGGGCAATGAAACCGGATTTACCCCCAAAAATTGCCGCGGCCAGCACGGTCACAGTCACTCCCATCAGGATCAGGACTACACCGAAGGTTATGCCCAGGGAAAACCTTCTCATATGCTGGATGTAAGTCTCCCACTGGTATGCCAAGTTCTCCCCGGTGGGCTCCTCCGCCGGGGGAGGAAGCTCCCCGGACAGTTCCTGGCGCATAAGCTGATCCAGAGAGCAGCCCAGCAGATCGGCCAGAGTGATCAATGTAGCCGCCTCGGGAAGGCCCTGTCCGCTCTCCCACTTCCCCACCGCCTGCCGGGATACCCCCAGCGCCTCCGCCAAAGACTCCTGGGTATACCCGGCCTCACGACGAAGGACAGACAGATTTTCCGCAAAATTCGACATGCTTTATATACCTCCTTTTCTGTCCCCATTTTGCCGTTTCTCCGCAAAAAAAGCCACCAACCCAGGGTTGGAATCGGAGGATTTTTAAGGCAACTTCAAGTTGCCCTCCTGTTTTTCATGGGAAATCCGCCTCCCCAATAGTCTCCCAGGCCAAGGGCCAGGGAGACTATTGGGGAGGGCAAA
>CANOHR010000161.1 GCA_947565875.1 uncultured Pseudoflavonifractor sp. | reverse complement strand
GCGAATTTGAAGCGTTGGTACTGGAAAACTCCCTGATCAAGCGGCACCAGCCCCGCTATAATATTCTTTTAAAAGATGATAAGGGATATCCTTACATTCGCCTGGATGTAAATGCCGATTATCCGCGGTTCTCCCTGAGCAACAAGGTATCGGAGGATGGAGCCCGGTATTTTGGCCCCTTTGGAAGCCGCAGCGCCACCTGGGATATCGTAGAGGCCCTTCGTTCAGCCCTGAAGCTGCCCTCCTGCAATAAAAAATTCCCCCGGGATGTGGGGAAGGAGCGGCCCTGCCTTAACTACCATATGGGCCTTTGCGACGGCTATTGCCGCCCCGAGATGGACCCGGAACACCACCGGGAGGCCATGGATCAGGCCATCCGGCTGTTGGAGGGCCAGTTCAAGGAGGTGAAGGCCGACCTTACCGCCGAGATGGAGTTGGCGGCTGAGGAGATGCGCTTTGAGGCGGCGGCCCAGCTTCGGGATAAAATAAGGGCCATCGAACTTTTGGGTAAGCGGCAGAAGGTGGTGGCCGGTTCTCTGGCGGATACCGATGTGGTGGGCTACCACCGGGGAACGGCGAAAAGCTGCTTTGTGGTCCTCCACTATGTGGAGGGGGACCTGGCCGCCAAGGATATGGACCTTATTGAGACGCCTATGGAGGGGGAGGAAAGCGAGGTGGTTTCCTCTCTGGTGCGCCAATATTATGTAAACCGAGCGCGGCTTCCCAGGCAGATTCTCCTTCCCTGCGAATTGGAGGATGAGGTTCCCTTGGCACGGCTTCTTTCGGAGAACTGCGGTCACCGGGTGGAACTGGTGACCCCTCAGCGGGGAGCCAAGATGGACCTTATCAAATTAGCCAACAAGAATGCGGTGGAGGAGGTGGAGCGCTCCACCTCCCGGGAGGAGCGGCAGTCCAAGACCCTAGAACTGCTTGGAAGGGTGCTGGACATGGAGGAGCCTCCCCGCCGCATTGAGTCCTACGATATCTCCAACCAGGGCGCTGATGACATCGTGGCTTCCATGGTGGTCTATGTGGACGGCCGCCCCTTGAAGCGGGACTACCGCCGCTTTAAGCTGAAGGATATGGACGGCCCCGACGACTACGCCTCCATGGACCAGGTACTCACACGGCGCTTCAAGCGGTATCTGGAGGGAGACGAAAAATTTAAGGATCTGCCCGACGTACTTTTCATTGACGGCGGCCAGGAGCATGCCAGGATCGCGGTGGGAGTGGAGGAGAAGCTGGGACTTTCCATCCCGGTTTACGGCATGGTGAAAGATGACCGCCACCGGACAAGAGCCCTTATGACCCCGGGAGGGGAGGAGATCGGCATACAGCGGTATCCGGCGGTCTTTGCCCTGGTGGGTCAGATCCAGGAGGAGACCCACCGTTTTGCCATCGAGTTTCACCGCCAGCAGCAGTCCCAGCGGGTGAAGGGTTCGGAACTGGACAAGATCCCGGGGATCGGTCCCACCCGAAGGAACGCTCTTTTGAAGCAGTTCAAGAGCGTCAAGGCTATCAAGGCCGCCAGCCTGGCCCAGCTTCAGGAGGCAGCGGGGAAGGCTACCGGGAAGGTGATCTACGAGTATTTTAACGCCGCCCCGAAGGAAGAGGGGTAGGCGGAGCGTTGTGAGACGCCGGGTTTTCGTAGGGCGGGGGCAAGCCCCCGCTCTACGGTA
This sequence comes from uncultured Pseudoflavonifractor sp., assembly GCA_947565875.1. Lineage (GTDB taxonomy): Bacteria > Bacillota > Clostridia > Oscillospirales > Oscillospiraceae > Vermiculatibacterium. Next base: position 1,676 of record CANOHR010000161.1, on the reverse strand, counting down.
TGGAAGGAGGAGAGAAGGATAGGATGAAGCGAAAAATCATTTCTTTGGCCCTGAGCCTCTCCCTTCTTGCCTCCTGTGCCGCCCCGGCGGCGGAGACGCCCACTCCGGAGTCTGATATCCTTGACGACCCGGATGGACTTGCTTACCTTTATGCCCAGACCATTCTGGACAGCCAGGAGGACGGGGAGAGTTATATCTCCCTGCCTCCGGAGGACAGGGAATTTTACCTGACCCAGGTATACGGCGTTCCAGAGAATGGGTGGAGCGGCGCCGCCATATACACCGGTGGAGACACGGACGCAAAGGAGATCGTGGTGCTTTGCGGCCTGAACTCTGAGCAGAGCGATACCGCCGCCGCGGCTATGGAGGCGTACCGCCAAAACAGGGCGTTGGATTTTACCGGCTATCTCCCTGACCAGGCCGCTCTGGTGGAGCGGGGCGTAGTGCTGAAGGGAAATTTAGCGGTCCTTTTGATCTGCGCCGACCCGGAGGCCGCGCAAAAGGCTTTGGGGGAGCAGTTTTCCCACTTGGTCATTGAACCCTTTGATCCTGAGGAGACTCCAACGGAGCCCTACGACTGGACGAGGGAAGCCAACGAGAAGGGCTGGCGGCTTTTTGACCCGCCAGGAAAGTTCGATATGACCTCCTATGATACCTCCGCCATCCTGGAGGCTTGGGAGACGGGAGAGGAGAACGGCCTTTCGGAGAGGGACGCCGCCATCCTGACCAAGTGTAAGGAGGCCCTGGAGGCGGCGGTGGAGCCGGGGATGACCGACTTTCAAAAGGAACTGAACCTTCATGACTGGCTGGTCCAAAGTTATTATGGCTGCTACGACCGGACCGTCCACGACCCCACGACACCCATGGGCCGGGAGGACAACCTGAACCCTTACGGCCTGCTGGTCCGGGGCTACGGGATCTGCCTATCCTACGCCTCCACCTTCCAGCTTCTGATGGACCTGGCCGGGGTGGAGTGTATTACGGTGATCGGTGCCTCCTCCGGCTCCAGCAGCGACCATGCCTGGAATATGGTGAAGCTGGAGGGGGAATGGTACTGTGTGGACCCCACCTGGAACGCCACCTATAAGGAGGGGCTGACCCAGGAGACCATGTGGCCCTGGCAGCACCGTTATTTCAACGTGACCAGCGACTATATGAGAGAGACCGACCACCAGTGGGATTATGATGCTGTCCCTGAGGCTGCCGCTGTCCGCTTCCGCTGGGATGGGACGGGGGAACTGCCTCAATAAAAATACACCCGAAAGGATGATTCACATGCGCGTCATTACAGGCTCTGCCCGGGGAAGAAAACTGAAGGACCTTCCCGGTCTGGACACCCGCCCCACCACCGACAAGGTGAAGGAGTCTATTTTCAATATCATCCAGTTCGACATTGAGGGAAGAAGGGTGCTGGACCTATTCGCTGGTACGGGCCAGCTGGGGATCGAGGCCCTGAGCCGGGGGGCGGAAAAGTGCGTCTTCGTGGACCAGAGCCGGGAGGCGGTGAAGGTCATAGAGGAGAACATAAAGACCACCGGCTTTGAAAACCAGAGCCGGGTGACGGCAGGGGACGCCATCTCCTTTTTGACCTCCTGCCGGGAGAAATTTGCCCTTGCCTTTTTGGACCCTCCCTACGCCTCCGACCTGCTGGACCGGGCTCTTTTGAAAATGTCGGA
>CANOHR010000160.1 GCA_947565875.1 uncultured Pseudoflavonifractor sp. | reverse complement strand
GGAGACGCTGGAGCCCGTCAAGTACTTCTGCAAGATGCCCAAGGACATTGCCGAACGGGACGTGCTGATCGTGGGTATCGTCCTTTTGGTGGCGGTAGCCGGTATGCTGGCGGTCAAATATTTGACCCCCAACACAGCCACCAACTACGCCAAGATCTATGTGGGCTCCTACGTCTATAAAGAGATTCCCCTTAACGAAAACCAGGTCATCGAGATCAACCAGGGAAGCGACATCGTCAACCATGTGGAGGTGAAGGACGGGGCCATCTTCATGGCCGACTCCTCCTGCCCCGACCAGCAGTGCGTCTACCAGGGAGAGATCTCTATGGAGAATTACGAGCAGCGGGCCCTTCGCAACTGGGTGGTGTGCCTGCCCAACCAGGTCACGGTGGAACTGGTGCTGGAGGATGAGGGATAACCATGAAGCAGTCTTCTTCCCGACTCACCACCCAGCGGATGACCCGGCTGGCTCTTCTGGCGGCGGCGGCGGTGGTGCTGGGCTACATAGAGGGGATCCTCTCCTCCTTCATGCTCCTGCCCCCCGGTATCAAGCTGGGCCTTGCCAACACGGTGCTGCTCTACTCCATCTACCTGCTGGGTCCCGGCTATTCGGTGATCCTCATGTTATTGAAGGTGGTACTCACCGGCTTTATGTCGGGCAACCTGGCCTCCGCTTTCTTCTACAGTATGGGCGGCGGCGCGTTGAGCCTTGTGATGATGCTGCTGGTCAAAAGGCTGGGAGGACGCGGTGTTTCCATCGTGGGGGTCTCCGTAGTGGGGGCGGTATTCCACAATATTGGTCAGATCCTGGTGGCCGCCCTCATCCTGAGGACCCCTGGGCTTATGTTCTACGTTTTTCCCCTGATGATCGCCGCCGTGGTCACCGGTATCATCACCGGCATCGCCGGACGGCAGATCGTCCGGGTACTGAAGCTGCCCGGCAGTGGCGACCCGTTCCAGGAGGAAGGGGGCTCGGAAGGATGAAACGGCATTTTTCCCTTCTCCTCTCTACCGTCCTGTGTCTTTCTCTGGCGGCCTGCGGCCCTGCCCAGCCTCAGCCCACCCCCACTCCCCAGCAGAAAAGCCAGGTGGGCTTCTATTTCGATACGGTGGTGACCATGCAGGTCTACACCGACGACGAGGACCTTCTCACCCGTGCCCAAGCGGAATGCCAACGGTACGATGACCTTCTGAGCAAGACCCATGAGGGCTCCGATGTATGGAATATCAACCACGCCCAGGGAAAGCGGGTGGCGGTGAGCGACGAGACCCGGGAGATCCTGGAAAAAGCTCTGGAGTATTCCCGGGCCTCCGACGGCGTCTTTGACATAACGGTGGAGCCCTGTGTGGCTCTGTGGGACTTTACAGGGAAGGGTATGGGCCTTCTCCCCGACGAGGAGGCCCTGGCCCAGGCTGCGGACAAGGTGGACTGGACCCTGGTGGATATCAACGACGAGGGCGTCCTTCTCCCTCCCGGGATGACCATCGACCTGGGGGCCATCGCCAAGGGCTACATCACCGACCAGATCGCCGACTTTCTCAAGGCCGGAGGGGTGGAGAGCGGCTACCTGAACTTTGGGGGCAACGTACTCACCATCGGCCATAAGCCCGACGGCTCGGAGTGGAATATCGGTATACAGGATCCTCTGGGAAAGCGGGACCAGAACATTGTGGGGGCCGCCCGGGTCTCCGACCAGGCGGTGGTCACCTCCGGCATCTACGAGCGGGGCTTTGACCTGGACGGGGTACGCTACCACCACATTCTGGACACCTCCACCGGCTGGCCTGTCCAGAACGAGTTGGCAGGCGTCAGTATCATTGCCCCCGACGCCTTTGACGCCGACGCTCTTTCCACCACCGTGTTTGCCATGGGAGTGGAAAAGGGGACCGCCTTTATCGAGTCCCTGGAGGGCATCGAGGCCATCTTTGTTACCAGGGAGGACTCCGTGACCTGGACCTCCGGGCTGAAGGACCGCTTCACCCCGGCCCAATAACAGGAAAACCGCGGTTTTGGCCGCTGTCTTTTCACAGTTCCAACCCGGTAGGGCAGGCTCTTACCCCCGCCTTCTCCGTTTCGGCGGAGGCGAGCGCCCGTCCTACGGGCAAACAAATAAGAAGAAGGAGTGGGATCGGATTATGGGAATGGGAATCCATGGTGTCCGGCTGGACGGTCATAAAAACACCGTCAACTGTACCCCGGTGGAGATGCCGATACCTGAAAAGGTATGTCTCCCCCTGGCTCTGCTGGGCGCCAACACCAGTACCATCCTGGTCAAGAAGGGAGATGAGGTGGCGGTAGGTCAACCCATCGCCGACCAGGGCAAGGGGATCGGCGTACCAGTCTACGCCAGCGTCTCCGGCACGGTGGCGGGGATCGAGAAGCTCCGCCTGACCAACGGCTCCATGGTGGACGCTGTGGTCATTACCACCGACGGCAAGCAGACTGTCTGGGAGGGGGTCAAGGCCCCCAGCGTCACCGACCGCCAGAGTTTCCTGGACGCCGTTCGTCAAAGCGGTATGGTAGGCCTGGGCGGCGCCGGCTTCCCCACCTGGGTGAAACTAAACGCTGAAGTCGACCGCCTCATCATCAACGGCAGCGAGTGCGAGCCCTTCTGCACCGCCGACTACGCCGCTCTCCGGGACTTTATCGAGGATGTGTCCGAGGGCATTAAGCTGGTCAAAAAGTACATTGAGATCGAAAAGGCCATCATCGGCCTGAAGCATCCCCCCAAGGGCGCTGAGGAGGCCTTCAAAGCCATTGAGGGCGCTGAGGTCCAAAAGCTGAGGGAGTATTACCCCATCGGTGCCGAGAAGATGCTCATCAAGGAGACCACCGGACGGGTGGTCCCCGGCGGCAAGCTTCCCAAGGACGTAGGGTGCATCGTCATCAACGTGAACACCCTGGCCTATCTGGCCCGGTTTATCCGCACAGGTATGCCCCTGGTGAGCCGGACGGTGACCGTTGACGGAAGCGCCGTCAACACCCCCTGCCTGGTGACCGCCCCCATCGGTACTCCTGTAAGCGATATCTTTGCCGCCGCCGGCGGCTTCAAGGAGGAGCCCACCAAGGTCCTGGCCGGCGGCCCCATGATGGGCATCGCCCTGGAGAGCCTGGACTATCCCATGCTGTGGCAGAACGGCTCCTTCCTGGCCCTTAACGCCAAGGACGCCAAGCTCCCTGAGCCCGGCGCCTGTATCCGCTGCGGCCGGTGCGTGGACGCCTGCCCCATGAACCTGATGGCCTTCCAGATCACCAAGGCTTACCGGGCCCGGGATCTGGAGACTCTGAAGACCATCCGGGCGGACCTGTGCATCGAGTGTGGCTGCTGCGCCTATGTCTGCCCCGCCAAGCGGGACATGGTGACCAGCAACAAGC
>CANOHR010000159.1 GCA_947565875.1 uncultured Pseudoflavonifractor sp. | reverse complement strand
GGGATGGTTTTTGTAGGGGCGGATATCATCCGCCCGGCACAATGGCCTTGCCTATTTGCTGTTTCTGCCGACGAAACGGTGCAAAGCCAAATTTCCTATTACTCAATTCCCCAAAAAGGAAGAACGGACCTTTGCAAAAGGTCCGTTCTTCCTTTTTGTCTTAAAAATCGCACTCCGGACAAAAGCCGTAAATGGGGGCTTTCCCCGTCCTTGCCGCCCACTGCCGCTCCCCATAGGCGTAATGCCACCACTCGCTGGAATAGTTTACCAGTCCCACCGACTCCATCAGATGGAACAGGAGCCTGCGGTTGTCTCTGGCCTTCTCCATCCCCGGCGGACATGCCCTTTCCAAAGCGTCGGTATGGGCCAGGGGAGTAAAATCGTCAAAGTCCGTTCCCATATCCAGAAGCTGTCCATCTTTGCACAGCGTCAGGTCAACGGCTCCGCCCGTGGCGTGGGGGGAGGGCCGGTCCGACCGCTTCACCGGAAGGGCCACAAATTCGTCGATAAGTTCCTCCAACTCCTCAGGGGATGCTTGGGGATGCTCCTTCGCCGCCACCTCATAAAACTGGTCGTAAAGGGCCTTCTGGACCGCCAAGGACCGAAGGGAATCAAAGATGTAGATGGAATATCCCTCCGGTAACTTCTTCGCCGCCAGGACCAGCCGCCGGGCTGCCTCCTGCCGTACAAGACAGGTTTCCTCTCCGGGAAGCCCCTGCCGCAGATAAGCGGCCCCATAGACGATCCGGGGAGAGAGCCGGGTGGGATCCACCAGCGGCTCCCCGCACTCCGCCGGGGCGGGGATGGCGTCCCAGTCAAAGTGGGGAGCGGGGGGAATGGGGCTTAAAAAGTCGTCGGGAAACAAGTTAGACCACCTCGAACCAGCTTGATACGGTTCCTGTCCGGGTAAAGCCCTCAGATTCATAAAGGGCCAGGGCGGCGGTGTTGGCGGAGGATACCAGCAGGGAGCAGGAGGGGGCCTTCCCCAAGGAGTCCAGGGCGGTGCGGAGAATGGCGCGGCCCAGCCCCTGCCGCCAAAGTTCCGGCTCCACCGCCAGGGTGACAAGTTCCGGGACCTTCTCCGTCAGATCCACCTCAAAGGCCCCCACCGCCTTGTCTCCCTGGTAGGCCATGGAGTAACGGTGGTTCTGCTTTCTGAGGTCGGTGGGGCGCTGGGTGGCGGCGTTGGGCACATCGGCAAAGGCCCGGTTCACCAGGGACAGATACATCCCCTCCTCCTGACCCTTCCTGGGGGAGCGAAGGTTCAGCTTCACCTCCGGCTTTTCGGCGGGAAGGGAGCGCTCCAGCCGAAGCATGTCGTGGACATGGGTGAGCCGCCATATGCCGATGGGTCCGTCATGAAGAGGCTCCCCCTCGGGAAGGGAGGTGGCCCACACCGTCTTCGCTCCGGCCCTTTTCAGCCGCTCCATCCCTTTTTTCAGTCCGTCGTCCAGCCTCTCCTCGGGACAGTCCCGAAGAATGAGATAGCCGATCCCCCGTGTGGGGATCTCCCGTTGCATGATTTCAATGACCATAATGGCCCTCCTCGCTAATACTCCGTCCCGGTCGTAGGGCGGGGGCTTGCCCCCGCCGCTTATTACAGGATGATAAGCTCCTTGGGGGATTTGGTGATATCGGTACAGCCCCCCTCGTCCATCCGCACCACATCCTCAATACGCACGCCGAACTGTCCCGGCAGATAGATCCCCGGCTCGGCGGAGACCATGGCCCCTACGGGCATGGGGGTGTGGTCCCTGGTGTTGGCATTGGGGCTTTCATGGATCTCGATGCCCACGCTGTGTCCGTAGCCGTGGCCGAAGTAGGGGCCGTAGCCCGCCTCCTGGATGACAAGGGCGGCCGCCTTGTGGATCTCCACACCGGGGACTCCTGCCCGGGAGGCGGCAATGCCCGCCCTCTGGGCCGCCAGCACCGTCTCATAGACCCGGCGTTTGTCCTCGTCGATCTCCCCCAGGGCCACGGTCCGGGTCATGTCGGAGCAGTACCCTTCAAACACGCAGCCGAAGTCCATGGTGATAAACTCCCCCTTCTGCACCTGCCGGGGGCCGGGGATGGCATGAGGGCGGCTGCCGTTGGGGCCGGAGGCCACGATGGGATCGAAGGAGGTCCGCTGCGCCCCAAAGCGCATCATGTCATAGACCAGCTTGGCGGCGATCTCCGCCTCGGTCATGCCGGGCTTGATAAAGGTGAGGATCTCGGCAAAGGCCTTGTCGGTGATCTCCTGGGCCTTCACCATCCGGGCAAACTCCTCCTCATCCTTGCCGGCACGCAGTCCGGTGATGAGGCCATTGGCGTTCACCAGCTTTGCGTGGAGGTCCTTGGTAAGGGCGTTATACTGTCCCAGAGACATATACCCGTCCTCAATGCCCAGGGTCTTAATGCCGTGGGCGTCGATGAACTCGTTAAGAGCAGCGGCGTAATTGCGCTGTCCGTCCACCATAATGACCTCGGCGTCCGTCACCGTCTCATTGGCTACCTCGATATACCGGGAATCGGTAATATATCGGGCCGCGTGGGCGGTAACGATGGCATAGCCTTCCCCGTGAAGCCCCACGGCGTAAAATTCCCCAGGCTCCGAGGAGCAGAGCATGGCGTCGATGTGGAACTCGTCCAGCTTGGCGGCGATCTGCTTCAGATGGTTCATAAAATAAAGACTTCCTTCCAAATATGATATAGATCGGTCACGGTGTGGGTTTGGACAACGTTTGTTAGGAACGTAGGGCGGGACGCCCCGGCCCGCCGGGGGGTATGGGACCGCGCAAAGGCGCGCCGGGGGCGTCGCGCCCTACGGCGGGGTTGGAAAAAACACGGATGGACCGGCGGAATATTGTTGCGGTTCGTTTTTTCTGGCATAAAGGGAATACGGATTGCCACGGGCCCTTTGGGCCCTCGCAATGACGGGCTGGAAGGTGGTCCGGCCGGGCGATTCATAAATCATGGAACCGTCCCCTACGGCGTCGTCGCAAAGTCCGCTTCTTCCGTTTCCGCCTGCGGCGAAAACTCCATCCGCTCCCTTGCTCCTCCTTTCCCCACAAAGGCTGAGGACCGCCTTTGCGGGGCCCCATTAAAAACCATCCCCCTGCGGAAGAATGGTCTTGACCTTGTAGGGGCGGACAGTGTCCGCCCGTGGGGAGGGACACGCAACGTTAATGGACAGGGGACCGAACCCCGGCGGCGTTACGAAGTAAGCCGCTGGGGTCTCCTCTCTTCCGCAGAAAAGCTATGGGGTGTTTCCAAAGAGGGGCCGCCGTAGCGGTCCCTCTTTGGTCGTTGAGAGAGGGGGTCCAGGGGGAGAGAGAGTCGAAACTCTCTCTCCCTGGCGGTTTCTTGGGGGGTCTGGGGGGCCATTCTTTGGCGGCAAAGAATGGTCCCCCAGAACGGGACCAGTGGA
>CANOHR010000158.1 GCA_947565875.1 uncultured Pseudoflavonifractor sp. | reverse complement strand
AGGAGGGGACTGACGTTCTATTGGACATTGAGGTCCAGGGGGCGGCAAAGGTCCGGGAGAAGTGCCCGGACGCAGTGCTGATTTTTATTAAGCCTCCCTCTTTTGAAGAACTTTCCCGCCGCCTTCACGGCCGTCATACGGATGGGGAAGAGGTCATTCAGGGCCGGCTCCAGAAAGCGCGGGAGGAATACAAGGAAATTCCCAACTATGATTATCTGGTTGTGAATGATAAGGTATCCGCCGCTGCGGAAGAGATCATGGCGATCTTGACGGCGGAAGGGTGCCGCACCAAATATTATGTGGAAGCAACGGAAGGAGTTTGATGATCTATGATGCTCGACCCCCCTATGAACAGTCTTTTGAAGCAGGTACCCAGCCGCTATCAGCTGGTGAACGTAGTGGCCCATGAGGCCCGCCGGATCGCCAGCCAGGCGGAGGACGAGGGATATCCTCTTGAGGAGAAGCCCGTTACTCTGGCGCTGCAAAAGGTGGCGGCCGGAGAGGCGGATATTCGGAGAGACTAAAAAGACCAAGCGCCGGGGCACGGCCCAGGCGCTTGTTTTTCGGGAAGAGGAGGGCTGGAATGTCTGTTTGGATCGCGAAGACTGTTCTGTCGGCGGCGACCTATGCCATTGACCGGCCCTATGACTATCTGATCCCCGATGACCTGACTGGACTTCCTCCCGGCGTTCGGGTGATCGTTCCTTTTGGAGCGGGCAACCGACGGGTGGAGGGGTTGGTACTGGCTGTAGAGGAGCGGGACAAGCAGGACAAGCCTTTAAAAGCTATTCTTACCCGTTTGGACGAGGAGCCGGTGTTGAATGAGGAAGGGATCCGGTTGGCCCTGTGGATCCGGGAGCGCTGGTTCTGTACGGTCTACGATGCGGCCCGTGCCATGTTGCCCGCAGGACTATACTATGCGCTCCAGGACTGTTATCAGCTTTCCGAGGGCATAGACCGGGAGGCCGCGTTGGAGGCGGCAGGGCGGTCAAAAAATGAAAGACGGATCATTGAATTGGTGGCTTCCTGCCCCCGGGGATTGGAGGCGGCACATATCCGGGAATCATTTGGGACCAAGGATCCGGGGAATGCCCTGCGCTCTCTTGTAGAGAAGGGAGTCCTGACTTTGATCACCAGCGTCTCACGGGGGGTTGGTGACCGGACGGAGAAATGGGTCTCCCTGGCGCTTCCCGCTGAGGAGGCATTGGCGCAGATGGCTCCCAGGCGAAAAACAGGACCTTTGCGCTACTCGGTGGTGGAGTTGCTGGCGGGGATCGGAGAAGGACCTGCCAAGGAGATCTGCTATTTTACCGGAGCTACCAATTCTACTTTGCGCTCCCTGGAAAAAAGCGGTTATATTGTGATCGAGGAGCGGGAGGCTTACCGCCGGGGAGCAATGGAGAAAGTGGAAAAGGCGGGTCCGATCCACTTGAACGAAGAGCAGCAGGCAGCTTTTGAGGGACTGGATGCCTTGGCTGAAAAGGGACTGGCCGCGGCAGCCCTGCTCTATGGGATCACCGGAAGCGGAAAGACCCAGGTGTACCTCCGACTGATCCAGGAGACCCTCCGGCGGGGGAAGACGGCTCTTACTCTGGTGCCGGAAATAGCTTTGACACCTCAGCTTATGGCTATTTTTACCTCTCACTTTGGGGAGGAGGTGGCTGTACTTCATAGCTCTCTGCCTGCCGGGGAGCGGTATGACGAGTGGAAGAGGGCGCGGGCTGGAAAGGCCAGGGTAGTGATCGGGACCCGCTCCGCTGTGTTTGCCCCCCTTAAGGATCTGGGACTGATCATTTTGGACGAGGAGCAGGAGGGGAGCTATAAGTCGGAAAACGTGCCCCGGTATCACGCCAGAGACGTGGCAAAGTACCGGGCCAACCAGAATGGCGCACTGTTGGTGTTGGGGTCGGCTACCCCGTCGGTGGAGACCATGTATCACGCCAGAGAAGGGGATTACCACCTTTTTACCCTGTCTCATCGTTATAACGCCCGTGTCTTGCCCAGGGTGTTTTTGGCTGATTTAAAGGAAGAACTTCAGGCGGGGAATCTGACCCCCCTCAGCTATCCGCTGGCCCAGGCCCTGGAGGAAAATCTGGATCGGGGAGAGCAGAGCATTCTGTTTTTGAACCGCCGGGGCGCGAGCCCCATGGTGACCTGCGTTGCCTGCGGCCAGGTGCCCTCCTGTCCCCGGTGTTCAGCCTATCTTACCTATCACTCTGCCAACCGGCGGCTCATGTGTCATCACTGTGGACATTCAGAGCCTCTGCCCAACGCATGCCCGGAGTGCGGTGGAGCGCTGGAAAGCGTAGGGGTAGGGACCCAGCGGGTGGAGGAGGCCCTCCATCAGCGCTTTCCTGGGGTGGAGGTCATGCGGATGGACGCGGATACCACTACGGCCAGTCGGTCCCATGAAAAACTGCTGGCCCGCTTTCGGGAGGAGAAGATCCCTATTCTGGTAGGGACCCAGATGGTGGCAAAAGGACTTGATTTTGAGAATGTTACCCTGGTAGGGGTCATTTCCGCGGATCAGGGGCTTTATATCGACGACTACCGGGCGGGAGAGCGGACCTTTTCCCTTATTACCCAGGTGGTGGGTCGGGCAGGAAGGGGCAGTAAGGAGGGGCGGGCCATTATTCAGACCTACACCCCGGAAAACGATGTGATCCTGGACGCTGCCCGGCAGGATTATGACCATTTCTATGAAGGAGAGATCGGTTTGCGCAGAGTACGGCGCTGTCCGCCTTTTGTCTCCTTTTTTGTGATCCATGTCTCCGCGCCGGAGGAGAGACAAGCTCTGCGGGTGAGCGCCTTTTTGCGGGATACCTTGCTTCAATGGCTGAAAGGACCGGCCTATCAGGAACTTTCCTGCCAGGTGTTGGGGCCGATACCGGCGGCCATCGCCAAGGTAAATGACCGCTACCGCTATCGTTTGACCCTGATGGCGCAGAATACCCGCCCCATTCGGGAACTGGTAGCTCATCTGGTACGCTGCGCTCAGGCGGACCGAAAAAATCGGGGGATCTCCGTCACTGCTGATGTGGATCCCATGAACGGATAAGGAGGAACGATCATGGCAATTCGAGATATCTTGACCGATGAGGATCCCGCTCTGCATAAAAAGTGCCATCCTGTTACCCAATTTGACGATAAGCTTGCCGATCTGATCGACGATATGCGGGCTACTCTCACTAACGCCGGCGGAGCGGGTCTGGCGGCGCCACAGGTAGGGATCCTGCGCCGGGTAGTGGTACTGATGGATGACAACGATGAGATACTGGAACTTGTGAACCCGGAATTGAACGGGCAGGAGGGAGAGCAAGACGGCCTGGAGGGATGTCTTTCTGTTCCCGGCCTTTGGGGATATGTGAAGAGACCCATGAAAGCGAGGGTAAGGGCGCAGGACCGGAAAG
>CANOHR010000157.1 GCA_947565875.1 uncultured Pseudoflavonifractor sp. | reverse complement strand
CCCGGGTGGGACCGCCGCTGTTATACTCTTCCCACCACATCTCATTCAGCGTGTCATTATCCCAACCCTGGGCGCGCATTTCCTCACTCTTCCGCAGCCATTCTTCCCACATCCGCTCCGCCCAGGCATACCGGGCCAGGACATAGCGGACAAAATCCTCGGGAGAAAAGATGGAAACATCCTCCGGGACCTTCGGGATCCCCAGAGCCTCTCCTTCCGGTCCGTTCAGCCTCTCCCGCAACCATTTTTCCAGGATGGGCCGCAACTCCTCCGGGACCTGGAGATCGTGAGCGTAGACAAAGTCCCGGTAAGCTTCCTCTTCTCCGCTCTTCTCCGTTACCGTCCGTCCCCCGTATGCAGCCCCGCCGTAGCGTAAGCCTCCAAAATAAAGAATGTCCAGGTCCGTCCACTCGGAATAAAAGGAAAAGATATGCTCCCACACCGGCCCCGTCCGCTCCAGGTGGGAATCCCCTCCAAAGGAAGCGTTCTCCGGCAGGTTGGCCAGGGCGTAGGGATAGTATACGCAGCCGCCGGGGGCAGCCACGTTCTCCACGGTCATGGTATTCTTCGATACGCTGCCGATATAATAGGTCTGCCGCTCTTTCACGCTCTCCCCCAGCAGCAGAAGAGGCTGCGTCCCCGTTTCCAGAATGGGTTCCAGTTCCCTCTGGGCCTTCCGGTCCACCGGCTCCCAGCGCTTGCCGGTATAGACGTCGGCGGACCAGCCCCGGAGATAGTGCTTCCCGCCCCGGTTGGTCTCCAGACGCAGAGCCACCCGGCCCGTGTGGGTGGGAGCGCTTCCCAGAAGATTCATATACTGCGTAGAGCCCGCCCCTGTCCAGCCGTTCCACCGGGAGAGAAGGGAGGAAAAGTCTCCCCGGCTGGCCCCGTCGATGACCGCCTGACGAAGGTCGGCGGCCCAAAGGGGCTGGGCAGTACCCTGGGTGGGAAGGTATTGGGACATTCCCCACAAAACCAGCAAGGCACAGAGAAGGATCGGGGGCCTTATCCGGGCAGTCCCCGCCGGGTCCCGACTGTCTGTGAGGGAGGTCAAAGCGAGGGTAAGCCACACCGAGAAAAGCCCCGCCATGGGAAGGCTGTCCGGGGCCTCCGTCACGCAGATGGCTGGCAGGATAGGCAAAAGCATCCATAGGACGGTGGGAAGGGCCCTCCGAAGGCCGCTGAGCAGGAAGGCCAGCACCAGGGCATAGAAGCTCCCTACCATCAACAGCCACAGGGTGGTCACCTGGGCCCACTGCTCCTCAGGCAGTTCCAGCACGGGAAGGATCTCGCTGACGGTGGGCAGCTTTCGGGCGATGGTATTTACCACATCGCACTGGATCCTGGTCCCGCCCCACACCAGAGGCTCCCACAGCCGCCAGAGGCCCCAGCCCCAAAGGGCAAAGCCGCCCAGCAGCGGCAGAGGGGTATATTTAGGGGGATGGACCAGGAAAAGGGCGATGGGGACCGCGACGGCGCAGCCTAACCACAGGGCGGAGGAGACTACCTCCATCCGGTAGGCCGTCACCACAGCGAAGGCGGTGGAGAGCAGGGCTAAAAACAAAAGAAGAGCATCGGTAACAAGTGTCCAGGGGGTGAGCTTTCTCTGTTTCACGCTCGGTCACCTCCTCTGTCAGAGGCAGGAGCAGAGGATGGCGGCGCGCCGGGGTCGGCGCGCCCTACAGAAGTGGAGGAGGGCTTCAGGTGGAGAGACTTTCCCAGTCCCGCCATATCCAGAATGGACTTTCCCGACAGGGGGGCCCGGTGGGAGGCCAGCGCTTCCAGACAGCGCTCCAGGTCCTCCTGCCCCGCAACAGGGCAGCGGCGGGGCTCCCCCGTCACCGGATCGGCCCAGGCCACAGCGTGGCTTCGGCCTTGGGAGAGCAGTTCTCCGCTGACTCCAGCCAAAAGGTCCAGAGTGGCGTCCAGGGTATCCGCGTCCCCAAAGAGGTCCAGGGTCAGCAAAGGAAGGGGCCGGACCGTCTCCAGGGTCTCCCGTGTCACCAGTTCATCCCGCTTGGCGGAGAGCTTCCAATGGATGGAACTGAGGGGATCGCCGGGGCGGTACTCTCTGGGATCGTAATCCTCCCCCGGTCCTCCCCCCGGTCGGGGCCGCACCCCGGGAGCCTCTTCTTCAGGAAGGGGGGGCAACTCCTCCCTTTTGGGGATGGGGCCTATCCAGAGTTGGGCCTTCCCTCCCCGGCGAAGGGGCAGCCAAAAAAGGCCCAGGCAGTCCAGGGCCCACACATGACAGAGCCTTCCCGTCAAAAGACCGCAATGCTCCACCGGGGCAGGCAGATCCAGGCTTGTCCCTGTCCCGGTAAAAAACCATTTCTTTTTTACTTCATAGGAGAGACCGTTCCACTCGTTGACAGTCCTTACCCTACCCTTGACCCGTCCCAGAGGGAGCCCCAAGACACTGTGGGTCGTAAGGCGCCAGCAGGCGGCGTCCCCCCGCCGGGAACGCTGTGGGCTGGGGGATAGCTCCACCTTCGCCGCCAGAAGGGCGGGCAGAGAGAGCAGCAGCCCCAGTACCGGCAGGTACAGCACACCAAAAAGGATAAAACCTGCCAGCCAGCCTGTATAGGCCACCCGCAGGACCAAAGCCCCCAGCAAGGCCAGGAGCCAACATAACCACCGTCTTACCATACCTTAGGCCAGCTTGGGAGCCGGTACGCTCCTCACCGCGTCCTCCGCCGGATCGGCCCCCTCGGAAAGGCCCCGGCCCGTCAGCAGGAGCCGGTGGGCCACCGTGTCCCGGAACACGCTTTTCACGTCCTGGGGTACCACATAGTCCCGGTCCTGGAGCCAGGCCATGGCCCGGGACATGGCGGCCACCGCAAGGGTACACCGGGGGCTTCCCCCCTGATGGACCAGAGGGTGGGTGCGGGTGGCGGTCACCAGGCGCACGATGTACTGGGCCACCTCGTCGCTGATATGGACGGCAGCCACCTCCTGCCGGGCCGATTCCAACCCGGCGGCGTCGGTGACCTGGGCCACAGCTTCCAGAGGGTTCCCCCGTTGCTTCCGGCGGAGCATCTCCACCTCCGCGTCCTCCCCAGGATAGCCCAGGGAAAGGCGGATCATGAACCGGTCCATCTGGGAGTCAGGCAGCGGCTGGGTGCCGGAGGCTCCCGCCGGGTTCTGGGTGGCAATGACCAGGAAGGGCTGGGGCACCGGGCGGCTCACCCCATCCACCGTCACCTGATGCTCCTCCATGGCTTCCAGAAGGGCGGATTGGGTCCGGGAGGTGGCCCGGTTCAGTTCGTCGGCCAGGAAGAGATTGCACAAAAGGGCTCCCGGCTGATAGTCCATAGAGCCGGTATCCTTATTGTAGATGGAAAATCCGGTCAGGTCGGAGGGCATAACGTCGGGGGTAAACTGGAAGCGCTTATACGTTAGCCCCAGGGC
>CANOHR010000156.1 GCA_947565875.1 uncultured Pseudoflavonifractor sp. | reverse complement strand
TCCGGGACTGGGTGTTCTCCCGCCAGCGGTACTGGGGCGAGCCCATCCCCATGGTCTGGTGCGACAAGTGCGGCTGGGTGCCCCTGCCCGAGGACCAGCTGCCCCTGCTGCTGCCCGAGGTGGAGAGCTATGAGCCCACCGACAACGGCGAGAGCCCCATCGCCAAGATGACAGATTGGGTGAACACCACCTGTCCCTGCTGCGGCGCGCCCGCCAAGCGGGAGACCGACACCATGCCCCAGTGGGCGGGGTCCAGCTGGTACTTCCTGCGGTATATGGACCCGGACAACACCCAGGCCCTGGTCTCCAAGGAGGCCCTGGACTACTGGGGCCAGGTGGACTGGTACAACGGCGGCATGGAGCACACCACCCTGCACCTGCTCTACTCCCGGTTCTGGCACAAGTTCCTCTACGACATCGGCGTCGTCCCCACCAAGGAGCCCTACGCCAAGCGGACCAGCCACGGCATGATCCTGGGCGAGGGCGGAGAGAAAATGTCCAAGAGCCGGGGCAACGTCATCAACCCCAACGACGTCATCGCCCAATATGGCGCCGACACCATGCGGACCTATATCATGTTCATCGGCGACTTTGAGAAGGCCGCTTCCTGGTCGGATAACGGGGTCAAGGGCTGCAAGCGGTTTTTGGACCGGGTATGGAACCTTTCCGAAAAGGTCACCGATGAGAAGGAACAGAGCAAGGCCAACGCCGCCGCCCTCCACAAGGCCATCAAGAAGGTCAATGAAGATATCGACGCTATGAAGTTCAATACCGCCATCGCCGCCCTCATGGCCCTGGTCAATGACTATTACGCCAATGGCTGCACCCGGGGCGACTACGGCGCTCTTTTGCAGATGCTCTCCCCCTTCGCCCCCCATATGGTGGAGGAGCTGTGGGAGCAGATGGGCTACGCCGGGGAGACAGGCAAAATGGCCTGCGAGATGGCCTGGCCCGCCTACGATGAGAGCAAGACGGTCTCCAGCACCGTCATCATCGCCATACAGGTTGCCGGCAAGCTTCGGGGCACGGTGGAGGTCCCCGCGGACAGCGACAATGCCTCCATTGAGGAAGCCGCCAAGACGGTCCCCACGGTAGCTAAGTTCTTGGACGCTCTGGAGATCGTGAAGGTCATCCACGTGCCGGGCAAGCTGGTGAACTTCATCGGCAAACCCAAGGGGTAAGCAAAGCGTCAAAAGGGGCTCTCTCCGACCGGAGAGAGCCCCTTTTTGATAAGGACACAAATGAAAATTTATCGGTGGTTCCATGCCTGGGACGGGCGCACAATGTGCGCCCCTACAGAAAATGCCGTTTTAACCGGGCTGTTCCATGCCCGGTAGCAGGACGGGCGGATGATATCCGCCCCTACAAAACCATCCCACCTTCTGTAGGGGCGGCTATCAGCCGCCCGCCAGTATCCGGCTCCGCCGGACTATTTCAATGAGTCGCCTCCGGCGACTACAATTTAAATAGCTTTTAGCTTTTTAACTTTTCATTTATCCCAAGTGATCTTCCAACCAGGTCAACGTGTCCTGCCAGACTTCTTCCTTGTTGGTCTCGTTGAGCATCTCGTGGCGGCCGCCGGGGTAAAGCTTTATCTGGACCTCCTTCACCCCCGCCTCCCGGAACCAGCGGGCTACCTTTTCCACTCCCTTGCCGCTGGCTCCCACTGGGTCCTTGTCTCCGGCAAAGAAGTAGATGGGGGTAGTCTTGTCCATTTTGGACAGGTTCTTTTTGTTTGCCACATACTGAAGCCCCGTCATCATGGCGTGATTCATTCCAGCCGTGGTCTGAAAATTACACAGAGGGTCGGCCAGATAGGCGTCCACCACCTTCTCGTCCCGACAGATCCAGTCCGCTCCGGTACGGGCGGGGGCAAACTGCTTGTTGTAGGCCCCGATGGACAGGCTGTAGAAGAGCTTATTGACTTTGTGGGGATCTCCCAGTCCGGTCAGAAGCTTTCCCGCCGCCACCGTCAATGCCGGTTCCTGTCCGGTCCCCGAGAGAATGCACCCCGTCAGGTTCCCGGGATAGTCGATGAGGAAGGTCCGGGCCACAAAGGAGCCCATAGAGTGACCCAGAAGAACATAAGGAAGATCCGGAAACTGCTCTTTGACCTGAAGCTGAAGGGCCCGGACATCGTGGACCAGATCCCACCAGTCCCGGAAATAACCGTACTCCTCCCTCCCCCTGGCGGTAAGGCCGTGCCCCAGATGGTCATTGCCAGCCACGGCGAAGCCGTGGTCCGTGAGGAACCGGGCAAAGGGATCGTAACGAAGGGCGTACTCACAGATCCCGTGGACCAGCTGCACCACCCCCTTGGGCTCCCCTTCGGGCAACCACAGTACGGCATGGACCTGATGGGTCCCGTCACTGGAGGGATAGGTAAATTCTTTTCTTGTTCCCATGGAAAATTCCTCCCGCTTGTGATATACTTTCCTCTAGTTTAGCGGCTCTTTTCCCTTCCGTCAAGGAGGTTTTGGAGCCCATGGAAGGTAGTGGAAGAAAATGAACGTTGTAGACCGCTTTTTGAGGTATGTTTCCTTTGACACCCAATCTGACGCTTATTCCGGGGAGCATCCCTCCACCGCCAAGCAGAAGCTGCTGGGAAAGGCTCTGGCCGACGAGCTTGACGCCCTGGGTCTTTTAAACGCCCGTATAGATGAATTGGGTTATGTATATGCCCTTCTCCCCGCCACTTCAGGCTGTGAAGAAGTCCCCACTCTGGGTCTTATTGCCCACATGGATACCTCTCCCTCTTTCTCCGGTTCCAACGTCAAACCCCGTATCCTTCACTATGAGGGGGGCGACATTGTCCAGGGCCCTGGCGCGGTCATGAGGGCCAAGGACCATGAAAGCCTGAAGCGCTATGTGGGTCAGGACCTGATCCTCACCGACGGGACCACCCTTCTGGGGGCCGACGACAAGGCGGGGATCGCAGAGATCGTCTCCGCCGTAGAATACCTGACCGATCATCCCCAGATCCCCCACGGCCCCATCGCCGTTGCCATCACCCCCGACGAAGAGATCGGAGAGGGTGCCGACCACTTTGATATCCCCGGTTTCGGAGCCGCCGCGGCTTACACCGTAGACGGCGGGGAACTGGGAGAGTTGGAATATGAAAATTTCAACGCCGCCGGGGCAAAGGTCACGGTCCACGGTGTCAATATCCACCCAGGCTCCGCCAAGGATAAGATGAAAAACGCCCTTCTTGTGGCCATTGAGTTCAACTCTATGCTTCCTCCGGCTCAGATCCCCGCTCACACCGAGGGCTATGAGGGTTTTTATCACCTGCAGCACATGGTGGGTGATGAGACCACCGCCACCCTGGAGTATATCGTCCGCGACCATGACATGGACCGGTTCCTGGCCCGGAAAGCCACTATGGAACGGATCACCGCCTATCTCAACGACAAATAC
>CANOHR010000155.1 GCA_947565875.1 uncultured Pseudoflavonifractor sp. | reverse complement strand
GCGCATCCGCCCGCTATTCCCGCCTCTACGTCCCCGTCGAAACCAGTACGCCCCCTCGTCGGGACAAAGTCCGCTTAGCTCCGCTTCCGCCGGAAGCCGGAGGCTTTCGGCGAAAGCTGCGCCCGCTCCCTTGTCCCTCCTCTCGTGGGAAAATTTGAGGGTCAATTTTCCCGCGTAAAAGGGCAAGGTCAAGGGCGGACAAAGTCCGCTTGGCTCCGCTTCCGCCGGAAGCCGGAGGCTTTCGGCGAAAGCTATGCCCGCTCCCTTGTCCCTCCTCTCGTGGGAAAATTTGAGGGTCAATTTTCCCACGTAAAAGGTCAAGGGCGGGCAAAGTCGCTGCGGTTCTTTGCCGGGCCTTTCCGGATAAAACAGGCAAGGCCGGTTTTATCCGGGGAAGGCCAAGGTCATAAGGTCAAGGGCATGGGCCCTTGGATGGAGATCGTTGAGGGTTTTTCCGATTAAGCCTTTTTGGGTTCGGGGTAGTCCTGACCCTGGGTGTCCACCGTCACCGTCTTCATGCGCTGGGGGGTCTTGGGCTTGTCGCCCCAGCCGGTGGGGGTGGAGACGATGGCATCGGCCACCTCCATACCCTCGATGACCTTGCCGAAGGCGGCGTACTGGCCGTCCAGGTGAGGGGCAGGGTCCACCATGATGAAGAACTGGCTGCCGGCGGAGTCGGGGTTGGAGGAGCGGGCCATGGAGAGGACGCCCCGGTCGTGCTTCAGGTCATTCTGGAAACCGTTGGCGGTAAACTCGCCGGGGATCTCGTAGCCGGGGCCGCCCATGCCGCTGCCCTGGGGGTCGCCGCCCTGGATCATGAAGCCGGGGATGACCCGGTGGAAGATAAGGCCGTCAAAGAAGCCTTTCTTTATCAGAGAGATAAAGTTGTTGACGGTGTTGGGGGCCACTTCAGGGTAAAGCTCGGCCACCATCTTGCCGCCGCTTTCCATTTCAAAGGTCACGATGGGATTGCTCATGTTTATCAGTCCTTTCTTGGTTTGGCAGGTCCCAGGGGGACCTGATGGGCTTGCAGGTATTGGTTTAGCAGGGGGGCGTTTTTCATATCCATCCCCAGTTTGGCAAGGGGCCGGCCGGCCCGGTCCAGAAGCCTGAGCTGGCCATTATTGAGAGTGCCTCGGGCGATGTCGGTAAGGGGAAAGCGGGTGGTCCTGCCCCCGGGGGAGGTATAGGTCAGGTTACTGCCCTCCACCATCAGGCGGTGGTTGTGATAGGCCAGAAGGAGGTAGAGGGCCAGAAGGTCGAACAGGGCGAAGAAGCCGCCGCAGAGAAGGGATGTGGGAAATTCCACAAAGAGGAAGGCCAGGATGGTGCAGCCGCCGAAGAGGAGAAGACAGAGCCAGCCCACGATGAGGGCAAGTTTGTTCTGGCGGAGGGTGAAGGTGTGGGGAAGAGGGGCGGCCTGTGTCTCTGCGGGGGGCTGGGTGGGGACGGGGACTCCGCCCGGGTCGATGAAAGGGATATCATAGGCCAAAAGGTACTGGCCGAAGAGGAGGGCGTTTTGGCGGCTCCAGGCGAAGCGGGCCAGTTCCCGGTTTTCTTTGTCGTAGAGGATGTTGAAGCCGGTGGACACCCCCATGACCACCCCGGCAATGTCGCTTACCTGAAAGGTGCGGCGGGGCTTGGCCCAGGGCTGGAAGGTGAGCGTGCTGCCCTCTACGGTGAGTTTGCCCTTGTCCACAGTGAAGGTCTGGGGAATGGCGTCAGCCGGGGGCAGGGGCCAGCAGGGGGGCAGGTTGAAGGTGGCGCCGGCGCCGCCTATCCGGGCCAGGCGGCGGGGATCGGAGTACCAGGCGGGGTCCACATATTTGAGAAGGCCGGTCCAGCTGAGGCGGGCGAAGAAAAGGGTACCCAGGACCAGGGAGAGGGAGGCCAACGGGGAACTGCGAAAGAGATGGACCGCCGAGCGGGTGAAGGTGAAGAGAACATCGCCGACGGAGAGAGGGAGGGTCCCCCAGGCCTTTTGGAGAACGGCGAGGGTGAAAAGAAGGGAAAGGGCCAGAAGCTGGGCCAAGGCAATGGAAGCCCGAACGGTCCACCGGGCGAAGAGCATGGAGCGGTAGCCCCGGAAAAGGCGGTAGCCTTGGCAGGCGGCCCAGCCGGTGAGGATCATGTTGAGCAGGATGGTGAGATTCCCCGTGTCACCGGGGAGGAAGAAGATGAGAAGGTCGGTGACAAGGGCGGCCAGGAGGGCACCCAAAAAAGCGCCCAGAGCGCCCAGGAGGCGGCTGCCCTTTGGGGCGGCCTGGGCTATGGGAGTTTCCGTGTCGGTCATGAGTTTGGCCTCCCTCAGCGATTGTAGGTCTTTAAGGCCCGGTCCATGGCCCGTTTGGAGTCGCGTTCGGCGGCGGAGGCACGCTTGTCGTAGAGCTTTTTGCCCCGGCACAGGCCCACCTCCACCTTTACACGGGAGTCCTTGAAATAGAGGTTCAGAGGGACAAGGGTGAGACCGTCCCGCTGGACGGTGCCCATGAGGCGCATGATCTCCCGCTTGTGCATCAGCAGCTTGCGGGTGCGGCGGGGGTCTTTGTTGAAGATGTTGCCCTTTTCGTAGGGGCTGATATGTACCCCATAGAGCCACAGCTCCCCATCCTTCACCTGACAGAAGCTGTCTTTCAGGTTGGCGCCCCCCTGACGGATGGATTTCACCTCGGTACCCGAGAGGACCACGCCGGCTTCGTAGCGCTCCTCCACAAAGTAGTCGTGGAAAGCCTTGGCGTTGCGGGCGATTTGTTTGGTTTCGGTTTTGGGCATGGGGGCCTCCTTGTTTGAAGATAGGGGGATGCTGTGGGGGTGGGGTGTACCCCTTGCGGGTAAAACCACTTTTTCTGCTTTGTTGATTCTGGCTTGCCCAGCAGGGGCCACAGCCCAGCCGTTGGCGGCAGGCTGTCTCTTGGCGGCTATGCCGCTTAGAGACAGCTCGTACCCTGTGGGTGCTGTGCCGCTTTACGGATGGGGCAGGTAAAACCGTTTTCTCTTTTGTGGGAAAGTGGTGCGTTTTATCTTGCAGTTGGTTTTTTGCCTGCCCGGCTGGGGCCAAAACCGCTTTTTCTTTTGATTCAAAAGAAAAAGCGGTTCTGGACTCCGAAAAAGAAAAGGTAGACCGGTGGAAATGATTACGGGCTACGGTACAACCGCACAAAGCCCCAATCCTGCTTGGGTATCCCTCGGGTGAGGGACTTTGGGGTATCCCTTTTGTTTCCGGCGGCTTGCGTTTGAGCGACCCGTGGTTCCTTTTGCGCCACTGCCGTTGAGTGGGTGGAATACCGCTCCTTGTTCGTTGGTATCCACGCCGCCTGGGTGGATGGGTGGTTTTCGGGAGAGAAGCAAGCCGGGCGGGTGAGGACATCTGCCCTACGGGGTAGGATGGTTTTTGATGAGAGGAACCGCCCCTCAAGCTGTGTAGGCCGAGGCGGGTC
>CANOHR010000154.1 GCA_947565875.1 uncultured Pseudoflavonifractor sp. | reverse complement strand
TGTTTACCGACCTTTCCGAAAGTTTCCGAGATACCTCCACCGTGGTGGAGAAGGCGGAAGCTCAGCGGGACAAGGTGCTGGAGATGACCATTGAGGAATTGGACCTCTCGGTGCGCAGCTTTAACTGCCTGAAGAGGGCCAACATCAATACGGTTGAGGACCTTATTTCCAAGACCCAGGATGAGATGATGAAGGTCCGCAACCTGGGCCGCAAGAGCCTGGAAGAGGTCATGAACAAGCTTGCCATGATGGGCCTGAGCCTTGCGGATGACGAGAACAACAATTAACACCTGCCGAGAGGAGTGAGAGAAAATGCCCGCAGTTCGTAAACTGGGAAGACCCACTGACCAGCGTATGGCCATGCTTCGCGCTATGACCACTTACCTGCTGGAGAACGGCCAGATCAAGACTACCGTTTCCCGTGCTAAGGAGGTGGCTCCTCTGGCGGAGAAGATGGTGACGCTGGCCAAGAAGAACGACCTTGCCGCCTATCGGCAGGCGCTGAGCTTCATCACCAAAGAGGATGTGGCCAAGAAGCTCTTTGACCAGATCGGGCCCAAGTACGCCACCCGTGACGGCGGCTACACCCGGGTGGTTCGCATTGGCCCCCGTCGTGGCGACGGCGCTGAGATGGCTGTTGTACAGCTGGTCTGAGCCCGGAGCATAGAGCGGAATCTGAAAAAGCCCCTATGAGATCCCTGGTAAACCAGAGGTCCCATAGGGGCTTTTTAGCTTCGATCAGCAAGGGAAAACACAGTTTTGCGGGGAAAAGCAGGTATAAATTTACAGGTGGGTCAGATCGATCTCCGCCACTGCTCAAAGAAAGCCAAAAAGCATTGGGCGGCGGGAGAAAGAGGGATGTCGCGCAGATAGCGCAGAGAAAGGGCGGCGGGGACGGTGGGGATAAGTTCTATTGCGGTAAAGCGTTTGGCCAGGTGGGGAGAGGCGGTCAGAGCGTATTGGACATAGTGCTCCATAAGAAGGGCGGCATGGGTCCCGCCGGAGATCACGTCCAGAATGTTTTCAAAGCAGTCGGTATAACAGGCGACCTGAGGAAGAAAGCCGGCCTCCTGGCAGGCCTTCTGGGCCAACTCATAGGGATATCCTTTCAGAAAGCAAAGATGTTCCTTCTTCAGTTCAGAGATGGAGACTGTGCGTTGACCGAATAAAGGATGCCGCTTCTCAACGACCAGTACCAGCCGGTCCTGAATGAAAGGGATGGTGACAATGGAACTGTCGTCTGAGGGCGGGGAGGAGGGCAAACGCCAGGAGATGATCAGTTCGCAGGTGTGCAGGGAGAGAGCCTGATGGGCCTGATAGGAGTCGATCTCCCGGACCCGCAGAGGATACTCCGGATGCCGGTCCCGGAAGCGGAGCATGAGACCGGCCAGTCCGTATTGGGCCATGGTGGGGACACAGTCGATACGGACGGTATGGAGGAAAAGTTCCCTTTGACGAAGCAGGGCGGCGTCGCAGTCCGCCTGAGTCTGGACCATGGTCTGAGCGTAGGGAAGAAGGAGACGGCCGTACTCGGTAAGTTCCACCATTCGGGTGGTACGATCAAAAAGAGGAACAGACAGAGTCTTTTCCAACGTTTTGATATGCTTGGAGAGGGTGGATTGGTTCATATAGAGCCGCTCCGCCGCCTTCCAATAATTCTTTTCTTCGGCCAGTATAAGAAATTCCCGCAATAGACCAGTCTCCATCCTGACGCTTCTCCCCTTGTATAATTAAGTCGAAAGCTGACTTAATTATACCGAAAAAAGAATTGATTGTCAAAGGAATATCAATAATATATATAAAAGAAAGCCGAGAGATCGGCGATCCAGAAAAGGGGAGAAGAACATGAAGAATCAGGAGCAAAATAGAAAAAAGAGCATTTCCCGCCGGGACTTTTTGAAGGGAACGGCGGCCGGGGCCCTGGGGCTTGCCGCAATGGGCGTACTGGGCGCCTGCCAGGATAAGGGTGAGCCCGCGCCTACGGAGGCGGCCAAGGGACTCTATACGCCCGGTACATACAGCGCCACCGCCACCGGTATGGGGGAGGTCAAGGTCACCATGACCTTTGACGCGGACAGCATTACCGATGTGGTGCTGGATCTGTCCAACGAGACAGAGAATATCGGGCAGGTCCATAAGGAGGAGCTGACCAAGGCCCTGATGGACGCCCAAAACGCCGAGATCGACGCCGTCAGCGGCGCTACCGTTACCACAAACGCCGTAAAGGAGGCCGCCAAGGCCTGTATTGCCCAGGCAAAGGGGGAGAGCGTTACCGTCTCCGCCCCTGTGAGCGAGGCCGGTGACGGAGAGGATTGGCTGGGCGCGGAGCCGGAGATCGGAACCGTTTCCGATACCCAGGATTTTGATGTGGTGGTCATCGGCGCCGGTCTTTCGGGGATCTGTGCCGCCCGTGCCGCCGCGGAGGAGGGCGCCAAGGTAGCCATTGTGGAGAAATCCGCCTCCTTTAACTGCCGCTCCGGCGAGTATGCCCTTTTGAACGGTACCCTTAATAAGCGCTGGGGCCGGGAGGGGATCGTGGATACCGATGTGGTGGTGGACCGGCTGATGCGGGAGTGTACCTACCGGAATAAGCGCTCCATTCTGAAGCGCTGGGCGGAGCATGGACATGAGGCCATGGACTGGTTCCTTTCCGCCTATCCTGACATTACCATCTGCGATACCACCCGCCAGAAGGTGACCCAGGAGCAGTTTGACAAGGGAATCCTGGTACCTCTGGCCTGGCCTCAGCCGGAACACTATGACTACAGGGAGGAGGAATTCCCCACTTTCCCCTCCTCTATGGAGTTCCGTTCCAGCCGTCCGGACCAGCAGGGCTTTATCGTGGAGGCCCAGCTTAACGACGCCATTTCCAAGGGAGCCAAGACCTTCTTTGGCTGCTTTGGGACCAAGCTGCTGAAGGACAGCGGCGGCAGAGTCACTGGCGTTATCATCCGGGACGCTCAGAACGGGAACAAGTATATTCAACTCAACGCCTCCAAGGGCGTGATCCTGGCCACCGGAGACAACAGCGGGGATGAAAGGATCATGCGGCACTTTGCCCCTGAGATCCTGGACAAAAAGATCATGAATATGGGCGCCATGGGCATGATGGGCGTGGATGTGGAAGGAAAGCCCATCAGCACCGGTGACGGGCTCCGTCTGGGAGCCTGGGCGGGAGCCAAGGTCCAGGACTTCCATGCTCCCATGACCCATCACATGGGAAGCGGTATGGGAGTAACGCCCTTCCTTCAGATCAACACCCGGGGGGAGCGCTTTATGAACGAGTCCATCCCCGGTCAGCAGCTGGAAAATCAGATCGAGTTACAGCCCAAGCACACCTCCTTCCAGATCTTTGATTCCGCCTGGGGGGAGCAGATCCCCTTTATGCCCGCCAACCACGGGGGCCTTTGCTATATCATTTCTGAGGATGAGGACGCGG
>CANOHR010000153.1 GCA_947565875.1 uncultured Pseudoflavonifractor sp. | reverse complement strand
ACTCCGGTCTTAGCCTCCCCTACTGACCTGTTCTCCGCCCTTCTTTGCTAAATTTATATTTATTTACTTCTCCCCAAAAGGCACCCCCGGGCGGCATATCAATAGCCGCCCGGGGGTGCCTCTTTTCATTAAAATAATCCGATGCTTTCTAAGATTTGATTGACCGTCTCGGCCCTTTGGCTCCAGGATGCCGCCTTACCGTATTCCCTTCGACGGTCTTTGGCCCAACTCCCCGTTTCACTGAGAGCGCGCTGGCATAGCAGGGCAAACTCCGCCGGGGTGTGGGCGCCGTAGACCACGTCGGGGAAATGCTCCACCTGGTCGGGGCGAAGCATAGAGACGATGGGCCGCCCGGAGGAGAGAAGTTCAAACATCCGGGCATGGATGATGTCATCCCGAAGTTCGCTGCGGCGCAGCAGATAAAGGCACACATCAAAAGAGCCAAGATAATCGGGAAGATCCACCGGAGAGACGGGACCCAGGAAGAGTACATTGGGCAGGGTCAGAAGCTGGGGGAGTTGACGGCAGCCCTGATCCTCTCCTATCAGAATAAGGGTGCATTCCGGGTGGACCTCCATCGCCTCCAGAGCGGGACTCAGATCCAGATCGGGCCACAGGGTCCCTGCAAAACCCAGGATAGGGCCCTTGATCCCGGCCAGGGAGGCGGGGCGGGGCAGACGGTCTTTGGCAAACATGGGGTAGTTGCACCCAAAGGGGAGCAGGGTCACATTGGCATTACAGGGAGAGATATGCCGGACCAGATCAGGGGAGGCGGCGAAGCACACATCGGCGGAGACGGCCAACTCACTCTCCCAGGCCTCGGGGTAATCGGGCCAATCCCGGTAGCAGTCGTAGACCAGTCCCCGGTAGGCCAGATCGTCCAGGTAGAGGGCCCCTGCGGGACTGGCGCACCAGAGAAGGGGCTCCCGAAACCGGTGGCGTTCCAGCTTGGCCTGCAAAAACCGGGTGGTGCGCTGGGCACTGAACCGGTTCAAGAGGGTAAAGGTTGCGTCCTGGGTCAGTTCGGGGGGAAGAGTATAGACCACCAGTCCAGGACGGACCCTTCGGCCCGGTTTTTTCCAGTCTCGGGAGCCGCGGGGAGCGGGGGGTTCAAAGTAGAGGACCTCCGCGTCCTTCATCCGGGCCATGAGTTGTTGGGTGCGGGTAGGAAGAGCCGACCAGGGCTCGGCGGCCAGACAGACAACTTGTCGCATAGGAAAAGGTTCCTTTCCGGTAAGAGATCGTAGGGGCGGCCTACGGGGCCTTCCGTTATCGCGGGGCTGTTCTGGGAACAGTCGGTTACATGGCTATTTTAGACCCAACAGTTCCGCCGCAGCGTCCTGATTCCTCTGTTCCACTTGGCGCAACCGCTCTACCCCCTCGCGGAGGAATCCGCTGTCGTCGATCCGTGCCGCCGCGGCGTCGATATGGGCCTTCAGGTCGTTCAGA
The DNA here is from genome assembly GCA_947565875.1 of uncultured Pseudoflavonifractor sp. Classification (GTDB taxonomy): domain Bacteria; phylum Bacillota; class Clostridia; order Oscillospirales; family Oscillospiraceae; genus Vermiculatibacterium. Next base: position 2,006 of record CANOHR010000153.1, on the reverse strand, counting down.
GTCAGTTCCTTCAGACCGGTATAGAGATCCTGCCCAATGTAGCTGAGGAAGGAACTGACCTTGGGATCATAGACCACCCCTGCCAGGGGAACGCCCTGCCCTGCGGCAAAGACCAGGGCGTGAAGGCGCATGGAGACCACCACCTTCATCCGGGCAAAAAGGCCAATGGTATGGGCGGAGGAACCGGTTTCGTCCAACAGATAATGGGGAGCTTTCATCCGCTTGGATACCATCTGGGCGGCGGGCAGGTCCAACCGCCGCTCGATGGGCAGAAAGACGGGAGTAAGGCCGTGCTTTTCATAGGCGTAGTCGGCAGCCTGGGCAAAGATACCCGCCTTGGATTCAAAGCCGGACCAGGGCCGGAGGGTAAAGCCGATGTACCGCCCTGCCGGATCCAGCCCGGCGCTTTCCAAAAGACCGTCTACCGTGGCAGGATCAGCGGCGGGGAGAATAACGGTAGGATCGGCGGCCAGAATGATCCTGGGGTTGGTGATCCCCATGCGTTCCAGTTCCGTTTTGGAGTGGGTGTCCCGCAGAGTGATGACGTCCACCCGCTTCTGAAGCACCTTGGCGCATAGCTTCCGGTTGGAGGGATACTGGATGGGACCAATGCCGCAGCCGTACATGATGACCGGATTGCCCAGCACCTTGGCGGCCCAGATGGTAAAGAGATAGAACCACAGGCTCCTCCGGCTGGTAGCGTCCTGCATGAGGGAGCCGCCGCCGTTGATGTAGAGCCGGATCTTTCCCATCCGCCGGAGGAACCGGGGGACATTAAAGGTGTAGATGGCGTTGACCCGGTAGGTGAGCCGGGTGTCCCTAGGTCTCCGGGACAGGACCCACAGGGGAAGGTCCGGGTCCAGCTGCCGCATTTCCCGGACGATGGCCTCCAGAATGGCGTCATCGCCTGCGTTTCCCCGCCCATACGCGCCGCAGATAAGAACTCCATCCCGCTTTCCCGCCTTTCTCTCCTTTTGGCGGAGAATTGCGTGGTAAATATCCAGTTGCCGCTCCAGGGTGCTTTCCAGGGAGTAGTCGGCTTTGGCGCGCTGAAATAGCCGCTCTCCCAGATGCTCCCGCAGGGAAGGATCCTGGGCAAGAGTGATGAGGTGGCAGGCCAGAGCGTTATAGTCGCCGGCTTCAAAAAGCAGCCCATGGACGCCGTGGTCGATAAGGTAGGGCACGCCTCCAACCCGGCTAGATACGGTGGGCAGGTGGAACCGGGCTCCCTCGGTAAGAGAATAGGAGAAAGTCTCAGACAGGGAGGTGAGAGAATTGATGTCGATGGCATTATAGAAGCTGTCGGTATCAGTGATCCATCCGGCAAAGCAGACCTCTTTTTCCACCCCCAGCGTGGCGGTAAGAGCCTTCAGCGCTTCCATTTCCTCTCCATCTCCCGCGATCAAAAGCCGCAGTTGGGGACAACTCTCATGGGCCTTGGCAAAGCCCCGGATCAGAGTGGGGATATCCTTCACCGGATTGAGACGGGCGGTGATGCCTACGATGAGGCAATCCTGGGGCCAGTCCACATTCAGGCTGTGCAGGTATTCCTCCCGGGCCATATGGGGGGGCCGAGGGGTAAAGTCCAGACCATTATAGATGGTGAAAAGCCGGTCTGGGTCGAAGCCCCGGGAGATCAGCAGGTCGGTAGTGGCATCGGACACACCGATGCGGTAATCCAGCAGACGCAGGGCAACGGTATTCACTGCACCGTAGGTATACTTGGCCAAGGGTCGGCCCAGATAGTCCAGGCGATAATCCGAATGGACGGTGGATACCACAGGAAGCCCGGTGGGTTTGCGCAAAAGGGCCCCCATCATATTGCCACGGGCTCCGTGACAGTGGATGATGTCATAGCCGCCCTCGTTGATATACTTCGTCAATTCCCGGCGTATGCGAAGCACGTTGTTGCCGGGGAAGATGACGGTATGGATACCCAACTCCCGAGCCTCTTGGGCGAAGGGACCGTCGGTAAAGCAGACCATGGTCACGCCGATAGACTTACT
>CANOHR010000152.1 GCA_947565875.1 uncultured Pseudoflavonifractor sp. | reverse complement strand
CCCTCCGCATCCGGGAACCGTTCCGTTTCCAGGACAGACAGAGCTTTCGTTCCTCTCGGTCGTCCTCAATGTCCAGCATAGCCAGTTCCCTGCCCTCTCTCTGGCAGGCAGCCTCTACGCCCAGGGTCACCCCATAGCCGCTCTCCACCAGGATCATCAGACTCTCATGGCTGTCCACCCGGTCATAGATCCGGGGATAAAAGCCGGCCTCCGCCAGGCGTTGAAGAGCCCCCTTGATCTCCGAGCCGTCCAGAAACAGAAAGGGCTCCTCTCGAAGCTGCTCCAACTGGACGCTTTTTTGGCCCGCCAGCGGGTGTCTAGCCGAAACCAGAAGCTTGATGGGACTTGCGGCCAGAATACAGTAGTCCAACTCTTCCTCCTCCGCCAGGGCAGGCCAATAAAGGGAGAACATCCCATCCAAAGTCTCCTTTTTCAGTTCCTCCAGCCCTTGGTACAGCTTTCTCTGCCGAAGGGTCACCTTTACCTGGGGCTGCCGGGTCCGGAACCGGGTCAGCAGTTCGGGAAGGTCGGCGCGCAGCAGATTGCCGTGGTATCCCAGTCGCAGAAGCCGGTCATATCCCGCAGAGATGCCCCGCACATCCTCCACCGCCCGGTCCAGCCCCTCCAAAAGACGCTGGGCCTCCCAAAAGAAGACCTCTCCTTCCCGTGTCAGGCGCATGTCTTTATACTTACGTTCAAAGAGCTTTGCCCCCAATTCCCCCTCCAGCGCGGCGATCTGCTGGGTCATAGCGGACTGGACGATATGGCATTCCTCCGCCGCCTTGGTAAAGTTCAGATTACGGGCGGCGCTGATAAAATAGCGCAGATTCCGGATCTCCATCCCATTCTCCTTATCCTGTCAAAAGCAGGCCCTTCCTGTCAATTAAAAATATCTCCATTCTCGGCAAAGAGCCGTTTCACCTTTTCCATGACCCCCCGGTGTTCCCGCTCGGTCAGGTCCGGGTCGGCCTTCAGAAGTTCCTCCGCCGCGTCCTGGGCCTCCTTGAGAACACGGGTATCTCCCGCCAGGTCCGCTGCCTGAAGGGTGGGAAGGCCGTGCTGGCGCTGGCCGAAAAAGTCGCCGGGGCCCCGAAGCTCTAAGTCCTTCTCCGCTATTTTGAAGCCGTCGGTGGTCCCGGTAAAATACCGAAGCCGCTCCAAAGTCTCGGACGAGCGGTTCCCCGTCACCAGAACACAGTAGGACTGCCACTGTCCCCGGCCTACCCGTCCCCGAAGCTGGTGAAGTTGAGAAAGGCCAAAGCGCTCAGCGTTCTCCACGATCATCAAAGAGGCGTTGGGAACGTCCACCCCCACCTCCACCACAGTTGTGGAAACCAATATATCCAGTTCCCCGGCAGAGAAGGCGGCCATCACCGCTTCCTTATCCCTGGCCTTCAGCCTCCCGTGGACAAGCCCCACCCGCAGATCGGGAAAGACCTGCCCCGAAAGCTCCCCGGCATATGCGGTCACCGCCTTCAGATCCCCGGTCTCCCCCTCCTCCACAGCCGGGCAGATCATATAGACCTGGCGGCCCTCTGAGACATTTTTCCGGACAAAGTTATACATTCTCTGCCGCTTATCCTCCCCCACCAGGTAGGTCTCCACAGGGGTCCGGCCGGGGGGAAGCTGGTCGATGACTGTCACGTCCAGATCCCCGTATATGAGCAGGGCCAGGGTCCGGGGGATGGGGGTGGCCGACATGACCAGCACATGGGGAGGCGTTTTCGCCTTGGAACTGAGGGCGGAGCGCTGGCCCACCCCAAAGCGGTGCTGCTCATCGGTAATGACCAGCCCCAGGTCCTGATATTCCACGCCCTCCGAGAGAAGGGCATGGGTGCCTACGATCAGATGGATATCCCCCCTTGCCAGAGCAGCGCAGACAGAGCGTTTCTCCGCCGCCTTCATACTCCCGGTAAGAAGACCCACCACGATCCGGGCGGGGGAGAGAAGTTTTGTCAAGGTCTCAAAATGCTGGTGGGCCAGGATCTCCGTGGGCGCCATCATAGCCGTCTGGGCTCCGGCGGCGTGGGCCAGAAAGGCGGCATAGGCCGCCACCGCCGTTTTGCCTGAGCCCACATCCCCCTGGACCAGGCGGTTCATGGGCTTTCCCGAGGAAAGGTCGGCGGCGATCTCCTCCATGGCCCTTGTCTGGGCAAGGGTGGGGGTAAAGGGTAGAAGGGACAAAAATTCCTTTGTCTCCCGCCGGAAAAAGACACGGCCCTCCACCCCCGCCCTCCGTCTTCGGAGGAAGGACATACCGCAGGAAAGGAAAAACAGTTCCTCAAACACCAGCCGCCGCTTCGCAATGGTCAAAGCCTCCATATCGGCAGGAAAATGGACGTTCCGGCAGGCATATTCCGCCGTACACAGGCCATGGGAAAGCCTCACATGATGGGGAAGCTCCTCGGGGACCATGGCGGCGCATTCCTCCACGCTCGGAAGGGCCAGCCCCGCCAGCAGATTGTTGCTCACTCCGGCGGTAAGAGGATAGACGGGCATGATACGCCCGGTGAACCGGGTCTTGTCCTCCCGCTCGAAGACCGGGTTGGTAAACTGCCTGTGGCGGCCCATGGCCTCCAATCTGCCATAGAAAATATAGTTCTCCCCTGGCTGAAGGGCGTGGCGGACATAATCCTGGTTAAAGAAGGTAACCTGAGCCGAACCGGTGTGATCCACGATCCGGCACTTGGTCACATTAAGGCCCTTGCGCAGGCGGGACAGGCTGGGTACGTCGGCCACCATGGCGCTGACGCACACGGGCACCTCGGCGGGAGCGTTGGAAATGGAGTATATCCTTGTCCGGTCCTCGTAGGCCCTGGGATAGTAGGAAAGCAGGTCCCCCACCGTCTCCAGTCCCAGCCGTTTGAGCGCCTTGACTCTGGCCGGGCCCACGCCGGGGAAGGTATCCAGTCTCGTTTTCAGGTCCATTCCGCTCCCCCCCTTCCTTTTAATATAGTATCATAAATTTTTCCCGGGAACAATCCCCTCTGGGACTGCCCCAACCTTCTGCTGACCCCCCACACCGCCGGGGGCGACAAGCTGGACGCCACCATCCGCCGCATCGCGGCTCTGGCCCTGGAGAACCTGAAGGCCTATCTGGCGGGGAAGGAATTGAGGAACCGGATGAGGTAAATGGGAATTTATAGGTGATTCCATCCCTGTGCGGGCGGGTTTGGAACCCGCCCCTACGCATTGCCCACCTTCGTAGGGGCCGGTTCTATCGGACAGCCGTTAGCGGCTTTGCCGCTTTACGGATGTCACATACCCGTAGGGGTAAACCGGCCCGTCTGCACTCACCGCTAAATTTCTATTTATTCCCCTCTTTACAACAAACCGCGGAAGGTTTTGATCCAAAACCCTCCGCGGTTTGTTGCGGCCTTTTATCAGGGATATTTTTTGTGTCCCTCTTTTTTCAGCGATACACATAATAGGGATTGGGTTTAAAAAGCAGCGCAATACAGTCAAT
>CANOHR010000151.1 GCA_947565875.1 uncultured Pseudoflavonifractor sp. | reverse complement strand
TCTCTCTGGTGGCCGTCAATCTGGAACGGGAACTTGGAAAGCTGGAGCAGGACAACGAATTTCTGGCCTTTGTGGACGAGAGCTATACCCGGGAGCAGGCCGAGGCTCTGCAAAAACAGCTGGAGGCTATCCCCAATGTGTCCTATGTGAAGTTCACCACCAAGGAGGAGGCCCAGCAGAACTATGCGGCGAAATACGCCAGCGACCAGAACGCCCAACTCTACTCCGAACTTCCCACCGAGGTATTTCGGGATCGCTATTCGGTCCATATGAGCGATCTGGCCTTCATTCAGGAGACCATCGACGCGGTGGACCGGGTGGAGGGGATCCAGGGTCATCAGGCTGCCCCCGAGGTAGCGGAGGGCTTTGTGCTGATCCGCAATGTGGCGGCGGTGGTAGCGCTGATCCTGATCCTTATGCTGTTGGCCATATCCCTGTTTATCATCTACAATACCATCAAGCTTGGAACCTTTACGAGAAGGGAAGAGATCGCCATCATGAAGATGTGCGGCGCCACAAACGGCTTTGTCCGGGGTCCCTTTATCTTTGAAGGTATGCTTCTGGGCCTTTTCGGCGCGGTATTGGCCTTTTTCCTCCAGTGGGGGGTCTATGAACTTATTACCAGGGCCATTGATACGGGGGAGACCTTCCAGTTGCTGACCATCATTCCCTTCCGGGATATGTGGTCCAATATTCTGGGGATCTTTGCCGCCACGGGCCTTGTGGTAGGCACCGGCGGTTCGGTCATGGCCATCCGCAAATTCATACAAGTATAAGGCCCTGAAGGGCCGTTAAGGGAGGGGACCCCTTTGAAGCAGGATCCCAGGGGAAAGAAAAAGCGGCAGAGAATGGACAGAAGGCGCCTTTTCAGTATTGTGATCTGTGTTTTACTGGCGCTGGCGCTGTTGCTGCCGCTGCTCAGTACCGCCATTCTCAGCGCCCGGGCGGTGACGCAGGCGGATCTGAAGAGCCAGATCTCCGGCTTGAAAAACAGTGCCGGAGAGGCCGCAGCCAAGAAAAAGGAACTCCAGGCCCAGCTGGACGCTATCAAGAGCGATAAGGCCAAGGCTCAGCAGCAGCACCAGCTTCTGGCCCAGCAGTTGGACGCCATCAATGCTGAGATCGCCAACACCCAGAGCCAGATCGATACCTATACCCAACTCATTGCCGCCGAGGAGATTGCCCTGGCCGACGCCCAGGGGCGGGAGGAGGCGGCATACACCCGCTTCTGCCAGCGGGCCCGGTCCATGGAGGAATCCGGGGATATCTCCTACTGGTCGGTACTCTTTTCCGCCAGCGACTTTTCCGACCTTCTGGACCGGTTGGCCATGGTGGATCTGATCATGGAGTATGATAACTCTGTAGTGGAGGCCCTGGTAGCCGTCCGGCAGGAGGTGGAGGCTACCCTGGCCGCTCTCAACGAGTCTAAGGCGGGACTGGACGAGCAGAAAGAGCAGTTGGTGGTCCAGCAGACCGAGCAGGCGGCCAAGGTAGGCGAGGCCCAGGAACTTCTGGATCAGCTGAAGAAGGATGCCGCCGCTGCGGAAGCCCTTGTGGCGGCAGAGGAGGCGGAAGAGAAGAAAATTGCCGCCGAACTGTCCAAGAAGGAAAAGGAACTGGACCGGCTTATTGCGGCCCAGCAAGTCACCTTCGATCCGGGCACCGGCTATCTTTACCCCTTGCCGGGAGGCAACAACGTGGTCACATCCCGGTTTGGTCCCCGGACCCATCCCATTACCAAGAAGTTCCATAACCACAGTGGTACCGATATTGCCGCTCCCGGCGGCACCAACATCAAGGCGGTGAAGGGGGGCGTGGTGGTGACTTCGGCCTATGCCCCCAACTCCTATGGGGAATATGTGGTCATCAACCACGGCAACGGGATCTCCACCCTCTACGCCCATATGACACGAGGTTCCCGAAAGGTGAAGGAGGGGGATGTGGTGAGCCAGGGCCAGGTGATCGGACTGGTGGGGTCCACCGGCTCCTCTACCGGAAACCACCTCCATCTGGAACTGCGGAAGAACGGAGTCAGGCAAGACGCGCTGACCATGTTCCCCGGTATGACTTTTGATTTTAGAGACTGAATAGGAACTGCGGGGCGGGCGGAGGTATCCTCCGCCCGCTTGTTTATTTTCCGGCTGGAAAGGACTGACAATTATGAATATGCCTACATTGAAAAAAGAAAAGCGGTATTCCGGCTTGCAGATGCTCCTGGCCGCCCTGGGCGGCGGTATGGTCACCCTGGCTACGGGGCTTATTGCCCTGTGGATCATCCTGGGCCCTCATGCTTTTTCTCTGTTGGATGCCTGGGGGGCCATCCAGACCACTTTTGTGGGGGAATATGATCCGGAATGTGTGATAGACAGCGCCCTATCTGGTATGGTGGCGGGAACGGGGGACCGCTGGAGTTACTATTTGACTGCCGGGGAGTATGCCGCCCAGAATGAACGCCGGGAAAATTCCTTTGTGGGGATCGGAGTCACGATAGCCGCCGATGGAGAGGAGGGACTTCTGATCCGGGAGGTTTACAAGGACGGCCCGGCCTGGGCCGCAGGGCTACTGGCGGGAGAGCGGATCGTTGCTGTGGATGGGACGGATCTGGGGAAGCTGTCCCTGGAGGAGGCTACAGGACTCATTCAGGGGGAAGCGGGGAGCGGGCTGACCCTTACCGTGGAAAATAAGGCGGGGCTCCGGCGGGAGGTGGAACTTTGCCGGGCCAGGGTGGAAAACCGCTCGGTGGAGCATTCCCTTCTGGCGGACAATGTGGGCTATATCCAGGTGAAGAATTTTTATGCCCACAGTGCCGACCAATTGAAGGAGGCGGTAACGCAGTTGGAGGAGCAGGGGGCCCGGGCGTTGGTGTTTGATATGCGCAATAACGGCGGCGGCTATGTGGATCAGCTTACCCAAATGCTGGACGCCCTTCTTCCGGAGGGCCCTATTTTCCGTTCGGAGAGTAAGCTGGGCAGGGAGACGGTGACCCTTTCCGACGAAGCGCATATGTCTCTTCCCATGGCTACCCTGGTAAACAAGGATACTTACTCCGCCGCCGAGTTTTTTGCCGCCCAACTTCAGGAGAGCGTGGGAGCCCCTATCATAGGGGAGGAGACCTCGGGTAAGGGCTATTCCCAGCAGGCGGTGCCCCTTCCCAACGGGGGAGCCCTGAACCTCTCCACTGGCCGCTACCGCACCGGGGCGGGGGTCTCCCTTATCGGGGCCGGTGTGAGCCTGGACGCGGAGGTCCTTCTGACCCAGCCCCAAGCCGCCGCCCTGTTGGCAGGCAGCCTTTCTCCAGAGGAGGACCCTCAGCTTCAAAAGGCGTTGGAGCTTTTGCAGTGAAGGGATAAACTGAAATTTGAATACCACGATTTTATGAGCGTCTATTGCTCACCGTAGGTTTTCTATAAAATCCTCCAAAAGCCTTAAAAACAAAGGATTTTTCACAGTGTGTTCGCCTTATCCCTTTATTCGGTTTCACAC
>CANOHR010000150.1 GCA_947565875.1 uncultured Pseudoflavonifractor sp. | reverse complement strand
TCTTACCCCAAAAGCAGACCATCGCTCCGCCCTTCTTTGCTAAATTTATATTTACCTCCCCGGCAAAACCGACAACCAATACCCCTCGCCTGCCACACCGTTTTCGATTGGGATCATCCAACAGCCCAAAGTGAGCCCGGTAATGTCTTTGACCTCCAAGGGGCGGTCAAAGGCCCAACGGGCCATATTGGGGCCGTCCTTCTGGTGACCATGAACGCCGCTTTCTGCCTGGAAGCTGGTCCCATCTGAGAGGAATACCCTCAGGGGATAGCCCCCGATCTGGGTGTAGTTGGGGGAAGTGGAGGTCAGCACCACCCCCAGGGGAGACAGCCGCAGCTCCCGTAGGGTATTGTGGTCGATAAGGCCGGAGAGGGGGCTGGATATGGTTTCCACCGGGCGTAGAGTTACGGGAAGTATCCAAGAGGCCTTCACCGGTTCCTCGGTCACATAGACGCCGACGATGGGGGTCAGATATTCCGGTAACTCCGGCCCGTTGGGACGGCGGACGTAAGATATATCATAATACTTTTTTCCATCCTGCTCAAAGGCGGTCCCATCCATATCGTAAGTGCCATCCTCAGAATAAGGGCTTCTGCCGCTCTCTCCCACTGTGGCTCCCCAGAATGGATTCGTTCTGCCCTCCTCAGATCGAGCATGGGGGATGGCCCGGCAGTGGGAGTGTTCCAAAAGGGCCTCCTCCGGGAGGCGGAAGAGGGTGTGGAAGCGGCCGTCGCTGCCATAACCCACAGCGGCCAAGGCAACGCTGCTGGCAAGCTCCCGTTCCATACCGCTGGGGATCAGCACCGTTTCCCCGGTGGGTAAGACCTGGGAGGGGACGGGATCGGTGGTAAGACCCTCCAAGGGAATCACCTCCTCGCCTAGTACTTCATGCTGCCCAGGTCGGAGGTCGTGGAGGGTAAGCGTAGTTTCCAACTCTCCCTGAAAGAAGACCCCGGAATTTCGCTCTACACAGACCAGGGCGGTCTTTGTTTCCGGGTCATAGTCCACGATGCTGCAGCCATCGGCCCAGGAGGTCTCCTCCTCCAGGATCAGGTCCAGACTTCCGTAAATGGAGGCATCCCTCAATCGGTCCCCGGTGAGGTCGGTAACCTCCAGATAGACCTTGGCACACAAATCGTCGGTAAGGGCGGAGAGAACCTTGATCCGGATGCCCTCCGCTTCCACTACCCCCTCTTGACTTTGAGCATAGGGCGCAAAAACACCCAGGGCAGCCTGCAACAGGGTGGGTCCCGCCGCCAGGGCGGTGCCTGTCAGAGTCAGGGCCGCTGCGGTCAGAACAGCGGCCAGACGTATTCTGTATCTCATATAGCATTTCCTTTCTTTTTCCTCCGCCGAGAGAACAAGCTCCACCCGGCGGCAGATGGCTCTGGGGTCTATGGCAAAGGGACTGGGAGCGGCGGGAAGACCCAGTTCCTGTTCCAGTCGTTTCAGCCTATCAGCCAAGCTCCACACCTCCCTTTTCCTGCAATTGTTCCCGGAGAAAAAGCCTTCCCCGGCGCAGCTTGGTCTTCGCGGTAGAAAGGTTCAGCCCCAACTCATCGGCGATGGTTTTCAGCTTTTCCCCCTCGTAATAGTAGCGGAGAAACAGGGTCCGCTCCGGCTCCTCCAGACTGTCTACTGCCAGCCAGAGGGCTTTCTCCGTCTCCCGCTCCTCTGTCTGCCGCTGAACGTCCACCAAGGCGGGGGTGTCATCTGGAATGGGAGCGGTGGGGGTATAAGAGCGTAGACGACTTTTGGCCTTGTTGGCCGCCACCGTTCCCAGCCAGGGGCGGAGAGATCGCTCCGGGTCCAGGTCTCCAGCGTGCCGCCACAACTCCACAAAGGCGTCGGCCACCGCCTCCTCCAACTCCTCCCGGGGAAGGGAACCCATCACCCGGTAGACGCAGGCGGAGACATAGGGGGTATAGCGGCGGATCAGGGCTTCCAGCGCCCCGGTATTGCCCTTTTGCAGTTTTCGGATCAGGGTGGAGTCCTCCATCCGCTCGCCTCCTGTCAGAAACGTTTCTATGATGAGATACGCCGAAAATAGAAAAAGGTTTCAAAATAGATAAAAAAGCGGCCCAATGAGGTCATTGGGCCCTACGGTTATGCTATCCGTAGGGCCCCGTGACCTCACGGGGCCGTTAATTTTGCCAATCGTTTTTCTTACTTCGCGTAGTAGTTGATAAGGCACCCGGCCAGGATGATATCCCGCTCCTCCCGGGTCAGCCCGGGGAGCTTCAGGGTCACCGGGGTCTTGGTTTGCCCCTGATCCTCCCGGTGCTGGATGAGGTAAGCTTGTATCTCTTCGCCGCTTCCCTCCAGCAGAGCCTTGATGCCGGGGATATAGAGGGAATCCCCCTCCCGAAGTTCCCACTCCTTCACGTCCTCGGCAATGAAGGGGAGCATTCCCCAGTTGACTACGTTGGAGCGGTACCGCTTGGTGGCATATTCCGCCGCCACATTGGCGCAGCCGCCCAGGACCCGCTGGCAGGAGGCGGCCTGCTCCCTGGCCGAGCCGTCGCCCGGCTTCAGAGCCATGATGAAGGAGCCGATGCCTGTATCCTGGGGAAAGTCTTTGTCTTCCCCAGAGCGCCGTTTCTTCTCCTCATCCTGGACCTTCAGGGCGTTGGAGACGTACTTAGGGCACTTCCGGGAAAGGGCAAATTGGGAAAGCTTAATGGGGTTGGAGCGGTAGGAGGAAGTCTCCCCGGAGGGGATCAATTCATCGGTGGTGGTCACCGGGTCATAGATAGCGGCGCAGCAGGTGAGAAGCAGGTTTTCCGGCAGGGGGATCTGTTCAGGCCAGTCGGCGATGTTGGGGCCAAAGACCAGAGGCTCCTGGGGCTGGGGAGAGCCTACTCCGTAGTAGACCCGGGCCCTGTAGGCGCTGTCGTCATAATCCCAGCTCTCCTCCGGAAGGTCAGGGGGGACCTGGGGAAGTTCATCGGCGGCGGTAAGTACGCCGCCAGCTAGGGCGGTGGCGGCGATGGAGCGGGCGTCCATCAGGGCCACATAGGAGATCTGTCCGTCTCCCGGCTTGCTGCCCTCACGGTTGGGGAAGTTCCGGGTGGAGTGGCGAATGGAGAAGCAGCCGTTTCCGGGTACGTCTCCCGCACCGAAGCAGGGACCGCAGAAGCAGGAGCGGATGGACGCTCCCGCCGCCATTAGATCGGCAATATATCCCTTTTTGGTTAGCTCCAGATTGATGGGCATGGAGCCGGGATAGCAGGAGAGCCAGAAGCCGCCGCTGCCGGTGGAGGCTCCCTTCAGGATCTCAGCGGCCCGCTTCAGGTTTTGATAGGTACCGCCGGAGCAGCCGGCGACGACCCCCTGGTCCACACGAAAGGCATTGTCCCGAACCTTGGCCAGCAGGGAGGGAGCGTTCTTTACCCCCAGTTGCTCTGTGGTGTCCACATCCACCTGGTGGAGAAGGTCCGCCATATTGGCCTTAAACTCTTTGATGGTATAGGCGTTGGAGGGGTGAAAGGGCAGGGCGATCATGGGCTCCACGGAGGAAAGGTCAATCTCCAC
>CANOHR010000149.1 GCA_947565875.1 uncultured Pseudoflavonifractor sp. | reverse complement strand
TCTTTCCTCTTCTTCCGTCCCGTTCCCCAGCATTCGGCATTGTATGAAGGAAAAATCTGTGATAGACTAACAAAGGGTGAAATGATATGATCCGTATTCAAAATTTGTCTCTGCCCCTGGAGTACGGTCCGGAGGAACTTAAACGCGAGGCCGCCAAGGCTTTGGGCGTATCCCTCTCCTCCCTTCAGGCGGTCCGGCTCCTGCGACAGTCTGTTGACGCCCGAAAAAAAAGCGATGTGCGATATATCTGTACCATAGGGGTCCAGGTCCAGGATGAAAACGCTCTTCTCCGGCACTGCCGGTCAGGAAGCGTAAGCCTGTGGACGCCTGTCCCCTACCGGTTTCCCGATGTAAGACGCGCCTCCTCTCTGCCTCCGGTGGTGGTGGGGATGGGTCCGGCAGGGCTTTTCTGCGCCCTGTTCCTGGCCCGAAACGGACTCCCCCCTATTATTCTGGAGCGAGGCAGGAATGTGGATGAGCGGACGGAGGATGTGGAGCGGTTCTGGCGTACCGGTTCCCTTTCCCGCACCTCCAACGTCCAGTTTGGCGAGGGGGGCGCGGGGACCTTCTCTGACGGCAAGCTGAATACAGGGACCCACGACGGTCGCATCGGGGCCGTACTGGAGGAATTTGTCCACCATGGAGCCCCCCAGGATATCCTCTGGCAGCAAAAGCCCCATGTGGGCACCGATATCCTCCGAAGCGTGGTGCGGTCCATGCGGGAGGAGTTGGTCTCCCTGGGAGCGGAGGTTCGTTTTGAACACCGGCTCACCGGCCTGCGCGTGGAGGGCGGACGCCTGACGGGGATCTACTACGATACCGAACAGGGGCCGGTAAGCGAAGCGCTGGACTGCGATACTCTGGTCCTGGCTCCGGGACATTCGGCCCGGGACACCTTTCAAATGCTGTACGAAGCCGGGATCCCCATGGAGGGAAAACCTTTTGCCATCGGCTGCCGCATCGAGCATGAGCAGGCAGCCATCTCAAAGGCCCAATACGGCCCCGCCTGGACAAAGCTTCCTCCCGCAGACTATAAACTCTCCTGTCATCTCCCTGGAGGACGCAGCGCCTTCACCTTCTGCGTCTGCCCCGGCGGCCAGGTGGTAGCCGCGGCAAGTGATTACGGCCAAGTGGTCACCAACGGCATGAGTCTTCGCGCCAGAGATGGAAAAAACATCAACGGCGGCTTCCTGGTGGGAGTTGGGCCGGAGGATTTTGAGGGGAGCGATCCTCTGGCCGGAGTCCGCTTCCAGGAAAAGTGGGAGCGCTCCGCCTGGGATCTGGGAACGGGAGGTCTGCCCCCCCTCTACGCCCCGGACAAGCCTGTATTCCGGGCTCCGGCCCAGTCGGTGGGCGATTTTCTGGCGGGTCGGCCCTCCCACTCCTTGGGCAGCCTCGCCCCTACCTACCATCCCGGGGTGATCCCAAGTGAACTGGACAACTGCCTTCCCTCCTATGTAACAGAGACTCTCCGCGCCGCCCTTCCTCTCTTTGACCGGAAGCTCCATGGCTTTGCCGATCCGGGAGCGGTGCTTACCGGGATCGAGACCCGGTCCTCCTCCCCGGTCCGCATCCTCCGGGATGAGCGTTTCCAGTCCCCTCTCCGGGGGCTGTATCCCTGCGGCGAGGGAGCGGGCTACGCCGGGGGGATCACCTCCGCCGCTGTAGACGGGATCCGGGTGGCCGAGGCGGTAGCAAGCTGGTGAGGCGGACCGTCGGGGACGACGGTCCCTACGAGATCGTGGTGCCTTTCCTGTCCGGGCACACCTGTATGTCCGCCGTCCGGATATGGGACCACCCCTATAAATCGGATTTTCCCGCTTTCCGGATAGACCAACACCCCGCCCGATCCTTTGACCGGGCGGGGTGTTTTTACCGCTCTGCGATAGGATGATAGGGCCTGTGCTTGCCCACATACTGATAGGCCGGACGAATGATCTTTCCCATATTGATCAGTTCCTCCATCCGGTGGGCGCTCCAGCCCACGATACGGGCAATGGCAAAGAGAGGCGTATAAAGTTCCAGCGGCAGGTCCATCATGTGGTAGACAAAGCCGGAATAAAAGTCCACATTAGCTGAAACGCCCTTATACATTTTCCGCTCTCCCGCAATGACCTCCGGTCCCAGCCGCTCTACCAGGGAATAGAGGGCGTAGTCCTCCTGCCGCCCCTTCTCTGCCGACAGCTTTTCCACCAGGGAGCGCAGGACCTTGGCCCGGGGATCGGAGAGAGAGTAGACCGCATGGCCCATGCCGTAGATGAGCCCAGACTTATCAAAGGCCCGCTTTTCCAGCAGGGCATGGAGGTAAGCGCGCACCTCATCCTCGTCCTTCCAGTCCCGAACATGTTCCTTCATATCCTCAAACATCCGAACCACCATAATGTTGGCTCCGCCGTGGCGGGGCCCTTTCAGGGAGGCCAGCGCCGCCGCCATGCAGGAGTATGTATCCGTGCCCGAGGACGTCACCACATGGGTGGTAAAGGTGGAGTTATTGCCGCCGCCGTGTTCAGCGTGAAGGGTCAGGCAGGCGTCCAGCACCTTGGCCTCCCAGGGACTGTACTGGGAATCCGGGCGGAGAAGATACAGAATGGTCTCTGCCGTAGATAGTTCCGGTCGGGGAGCATGGATATAGAGGCTGCTGCCTTCTTTATAGTTACTGGCCTGACAGCCATATACCGACAGAAGGGGGAACACGGCAATGAGTTGGAGACACTGGCGCATCACATTGGAGAGATGGATATTGTCCGCCCGCTCATCATAGGCCGCCATATTGAGGACGCTCCGGGCCAGGGAGTTCATCACGTCCCGGCTGGGAGCCTTCAGGATCACGTCCCGGACAAAGTTGTTGGGTAGGGTGCGGTAATAGCCCAGCAGCTCCTGAAACTCCGCCAGCTCCTCCCCGGTGGGTAAGTGGCCCAGGAGGAGAAGGTAGGCCGCCTCCTCAAAGCCGAAGCGGTCCTCCCGGAGGCTCCCCGTCACCAGTTCCTCCACATCCACCCCCCGGTAGTAGAGCTTGCCCTCACAGGGGACCTCAGTACCGTCGGGAAGCTTCTCCTTGGCGTGCACCTCCGAGATCTCGGTCAATCCCGCCACCACGCCCTTCCCGTTCAGATCCCGCAGGCCCCGTTTCACATCGTATTTTACATAGTCCGCGGCGTTGATGCGGCTGTGCTTTCTCACATCCGCCGCCATGGCCCGCACCTCGGGCCGAAGGTCATGATAGTTGGGATTGCTCGCCATTTGCGCCTCCTTTTTTCTGTATAAACCAATCTTACAATATTTAGAATAGCACAGAGTTATTTCCATTGTATGAATCGGACCCCGATCTTTTTTCCCTTTTTCTGGCGCAAAAAAGGCGGCCCTGAAGACCGCCTTTTTCCTATCTGCTTCAAGAAAGGAGCAGCTTATCATCGGCCTCGTCGGAGCCAGAGGCCTTGCTAAACATCCCCAGAAGAGTCTCCACCGTCAGTTTCTTTTTCTCCTGGCCGGATACGTCCACGGCGATCTTTCCGTCGTACATCATGATGAGTCGGTCTCCATGAGCAATGG